>WGDG01000159.1 GCA_015493425.1 Sulfurovum sp. | reverse complement strand
AGAGAAAGCTGACGCTTCAGGAGCAGACAGAAACCTACAAAGCAATATTCTCTCTCTTTGACGACGTTACCGTCCGCACACTCGATGTGGGCGGGGACAAGGCGCTTCCCTACATCGACCTGCCCAAAGAGCCAAACCCGTTTCTGGGTATCCGCGGTGTCAGGCTCCTTGAGAGCCACCCCGACCTTATCGCCGAGCAGCTAAAGGCTATTTTCACCGCAGCTGAAGGAAAACCGCTCAAGGTGATGTTCCCGATGGTCGACAGTGTCGAAAGTTTTACCAGAGCCAAAGCCTTTGCCAAAGCAGTGGCAGACAAAGCAAACCTCAATATCTCCAACATCAAGTTTGGCATGATGGTCGAAGTCCCCTCCGTACTCTTCCTGCTGCCCGAGCTCAATGAGGTTGTCGACTTCTACTCCATCGGCACCAACGACCTCAACCAGTACCTCTACGCCATAGAACGCACGCACCCCACACTCTCACTCGACCCCCATTCCGAAGCGCTCTTTCGTGCCATAGAAAAGGTGGCAACCGAGGCAAAAAAACCTGTCAGCATCTGCGGAGAGCTTGCCGGCGACAGCAATGCCACAGCACGGCTCATCAATACCGGCATTACAACACTGAGTGTCTCGCCGGGGCTGGTGGCACAAACCAAAGAGAGGATACGCCATGTTTAACCTGCTTCAAAAGATCGGCAAGGCGCTGATGACCCCTATTGCAGTGCTGCCTGTGGCGGCACTGCTGCTGCGTCTTGGATTTGGGGACATTTTTGACGGGGAGATCGCGCTCATTATGAAGAGTGCCGGGGAGGCGGTCTTTGCCAACCTCGACCTCCTCTTTGGTGTAGGTATTGCCTACGGTCTTGCCAAGAACAACGACGGTGCCGCAGCACTGAGCGGTGCGGTAGGGGTACTGATAGCCAAAGCGGTGTACACCGCTATTGACAAAGATGTCAACATGGGTGTCTTTGTCGGCATTATCATCGGTGTTATTGCCGGCACACTCTACAACCGATACCACACTATCAAAGTCCCAGAATTTTTGGGCTTCTTCGGGGGTAAACGGTTTGTCCCCATCATTACTGCGCTTGCCGCCATTGTCGTAGGGGTGCTTGCCGGCTACTTCTGGCAGTATGCCCAAAACGGCATCGATGCCTTCTCCAATGCCATTATCGGTATGGGTGAGGTTGGTACCTTTATCTATGGGGTACTCAACCGGCTGCTCATCCCCATCGGGCTGCACCACATTCTTAACTCTGTTTTCTGGTTTCAGATCGGTGAGTTCCACTATGTCAAAGACGGGGTGGCAGTTGTCGCCAACGGCGATCTCCACCGCTTCTTCGCCGGTGACAAAAGTGCCGGCATCTATATGTCAGGGTTCTATGTAGTCATGATGTTCGGCTTACCGGCTATGGCCTATGCGATCTATCTCAATACGGACAAAGCGTATCGCAAAAAGGCTGCCGCTATTCTTGCAGGTGTTGCATTCACCTCGTTTCTTACCGGTATCACCGAACCGATGGAATTCCTCTTTCTCTTTGTTGCTCCGGTACTTTTTGTGCTGCATGCCCTTCTTACAGGGCTGGCACTCGCTGCCGCACAGGCACTTGACATTCATGCCGGGTTTGGTTTTTCCGCAGGATTCATTGACTATATCATCAACTACAAACTCTCTACCCATCCACTGCGCATTATTCCGCTGGGTATAGTTTTTGCCCTGCTTTACTTCGTACTGAGCTATTACACCATCAGGTTTTTCAAACTGAAGATCATGGAAACCGAACTCTCCGACAATACCGCAAAAAATGTACAACATACAGAGAATGGGGAGGCGGCTGCATTCATCAAAGCGCTTGGCGGCAAACAAAACATTCTCGATACAGACGCATGCATCACCCGACTGCGTATGCGGGTCAACAACAGTGAAACACTCAACGATGCCGATTTTACAGCACTGGGTGCCAAAGGGGTCATCCGACCGGACAAGACCTCCATTCAGATCGTACTTGGTGCCAAAGCCGAAAAGGTTGCTGAAGCGATAAGAGAAGCATTGCAGCGGTAATACTCAAGTAATGGTATTGTCCTATCATTCGTTTGTTCGGATATCGATCCGATACCAAATCATACCTTAAAGGATATACCATGAAAAAAGCGATACTGCTCATCGCAGCGATAGCGATGACGACCCTTTTTGCCCAGGCAAATGATGTCAAGAAAGCAGATGCAGCTGCTGATCAACTCATGCAGGATGCAAAAAGTATGGCACCTACTCCCAAAAAAGATGTCACCCCTGCAACAGAAGAAGAGAAGAACAATACACAAAAAGAAGCCCCTTCCGAAGAAGCGAAATAAGCTTTTTCTCTTTTCCTATTCGTTGTTATAGTCTCCCTTGTTATACATTTCCGGTTCTTCGCCGGGAATGGCTTTCTCCGCATCTCTTTACACCCATCCCTGTCATATCTCTAAATACTTTGATTTGTCTGCATACAACAGGTAATACTGAAGTAACACTTTTGCATTACAATAAATGTACCAACAATGAAGCATGAATCCATGCCGCAAAGGATAACAATGATACGCTACATGATACCGCTTTTGATGCTTTCTCTGTTCTCAACCGTTGATGCCTCCGATACCAAAGCAAAGAGTCAATTTACAGTAACCTATATCATGCTCGATCGGCTTCACAAGCAGGAAAAGGATGATAACGTTGTGGACATCCTTCCTCCGGATGACAGCAATGCAACACTCAATATAGGAGGTGAACAGAGATAATCCTGCATCGGCTTCGGGTTTTGAGTACCAGCATACCACTCCTCCTCTCTCCTCTTTACTATTGGCAGCCTCAAAACCCGGAGTTATGTTTATGTTCTGTTTTTTTTATATTCCCTAAACCTAAACTCATGTATACTATAGTGGATTTATGTATGCTAAAATACGTTCATCATGGAGTTATTATTTGAAAAAAACATTTCTGTTTGCACTCTTACTGTTTGTTCATGGATGCAGTATCAACCAGCTGTTTCTGACCGATGAAATAGACACAATAACCACCGTACAGCAGAGTCATTTTGTCAGGCATAACAGAGCCTATTTTTCACGGGAAAACCTTTTGCCTTTCTCGGGCAAGAAGCCTTTCCTCTTGCTGACACATAAAAAACGGCATGATCTTGGCGTACTGCTGCATCGTGGCAACACCTACCTGCTTTACCGCTTTTTTTCACCTTCAACGCCGCCTATCCGATTTAAGGCAAATCACCGCCAACTCCGGAAAAAGCTTGCACAATACGGATATATACCGCTTGGGAACCCGGAAAATAAAGGGTACATTGTTCATAGCGGACCGCGACGCTACAAAGGGGTAAAAACCTACCTCATCGATATTACAGACTACACAAAACTCAAAACACGCTATCAGAATGCCATACGCAACTACCGGAGCGATATGCTCTCCGGCATCCATGACAGACTTCCGAAACAACTGATAGAACCCTATTTAAGATACTACAGGCAACAGGCAGATACGGAAGAGAAGAAAAAAGAGATTGCCCGCATTGCTGAAAAATTGCATATTTCTCTCGATAAAAAAGAGGTTTCTCCTCCGCTCCTGCTCAATTCCGATCAGCCTTCCTACCATTATTACCGTTATCGTGCTTCCATGTATGAACTCGGGAACTATCTCAACACACCCCAAAGCAGAGCGGTACTGACTCCGGCACAGTATACTATTCTTCAGCATCGTCTGGGAACCCTGCAGCAAGAAAAACTGCTACAGGGAGGATCACTTGAAACACTCATCGCTGCCTATGAAAAAAATCACGATCCGCGTTTCAAACAGCGTATCATGGCGCTGTTAAAAGCCCAGAACGCTACACAATAACCCGGGAAAGATCGAGAGAAAAGGTTGTCCCCTCTCCCCTCCTGCTGCTGATCTGTACAGGTATATGCATTTCATCACACAGTTTTTTGACAATATGCAACCCAATGCCGATCCCGCGTTCCTGCTCTTTGTAGTAACGCCCGAAGACCTTTTCCGGATGGGCGATCCCTTTCCCCGTATCCTCTATTTTCAGGAGGCTGTTCTCTATGCTTACCAAAACCTGCCCTTCCGGTTTATTGTATTTTCCGGCATTGCTGAGAAGATTATCTACAATCCGGACAAAGGCATCCCTGTTTGCTTTGATCTTGAGCGGGGAGAGGCTGGCATGATAGATAATATCGGGATACAACACTTCAAAATAGGGTATGCGCTCATGAACCAGAGAAGCGATGTCGAACACTTCTGTCTGTGTCTGCATACCTTTAAGAAAGGTTTGCAGGTTCTCCTGCAAAGAGAGCATGGTTTCAATATTGTTCTCCAGCCTTGCAATCTTGGGACTCTCACCTAACTCTTTTCTAAAAAGCTTTAAGTTGATCTTCATGGAGCTTAGCGGTGTATTGAAATCGTGGAGAATATCTTTGACAAACTCTTCATTCAGCCTGAGCGCACGGCGAAGCGGCATCAGTGCATAAAGGGAAAAAAGAAGAGAAACTGCTGCGGAAAAGAGGGTATAGAGCAAGAATTTGTGAAGCAACGTTTCTTCCAGATTCTTTACCGCTGCTTCAAAACGCTGTTTGGGATAAATCACTTTCATCAGATGCTTTTCCGCTTTGGGAACGGTAAAGTAACTGTAGAGACTTCCCCCGTTTCTGTAGAGGACATTCTCCTCTTTCCCTTTGCTTCTATCTACAAAGTCTGTCTGCATCCCTCCACACTCAATGGTATAGGCACATAGGCGCATACGGTCTTTAATTTTGGCTTCAAGTGCCGTTTTCTGTACCCCGTACTCATACCATGTATTGATTGCCAGCAGTACTTCAAGCAGCAAAAAAAAGATCAAAAAGCTCTTTACGAGAGACTCAGCTTCATAAGTCTTCAATCATATACCCCTGCCCACGGATGTTTTTGATCTCTATCCCCAGTTTGCTCTTGAGCTTTGCAAGGTTGACCCTCAGTGCATTGGCATTGGGGTGCTCAAGAAAATCCATCAGGGTGTAACTGTCCACCACGGTATTGGCCCGCATCACAAGGGCGTGAAACAGATTTGCCTGCACGTCTCCCAATCCGATAACCTCCCCGTCTTTACGCACAGTTTTGTCTAACGGGTCATAGGTCACACCCTGTATTTCAATGATTCTGTCAGGTCGTTCATATTTGCTTTTAATGCGTATTACCAGTTCTTCAGGATCAAACGGCTTTTTGATATAGTCTTCCGCACCGATACGAAAGCCTTTCGAGATGGAATTAATATCCGTCAGTGCCGTAATGTAGATCGCGGGAGTTTCATCTCCCGACTCTTTCAGTTCGGTCAACACATCAAACCCGTCCGTACCCGGTACGTTGACATCCAGAATATAGAGGTCATACGATTTTGAAAATGTCAGATCGAAGACCTCGGTACCCCGGTGTGCCGTATCGACACTGTATCCTTCGCTCTCAAGGTACTCTTTCAGGCTCTCACACAGGATTTTGTCATCTTCAAGTAGTAATATCTGCATCATACTTTCCAGTATACCCCAGGAGCATTAACACACTATTACCGCTCGATATTTCACTTCTTCTTGGGCATCTTCAAAATGACAATGGTCGCCACGATGATCACGGCATAAAGAATGTACATCACCGTATCGGCACTTGACTGCGACATCACTCCACCTCCATGCCAACATCGCCCTGCTTAACGTTACTATTATTATTTGGTATTATCAAACTGATAGACAATACCCTCTTCATACCCTTTTACCAGCTTTGTAAAACACTCAGCTATCTCTTTCATTATCTCTATATTGGGCTCTATATAGATTTTATTTTTTCTTTTTGTCATTGT
>WGDG01000158.1 GCA_015493425.1 Sulfurovum sp. | reverse complement strand
CCGATGATGGGGAAGGAGATCTTTATTCATGATGTACAGAAGATCATTCCCTCACTCAAGGTAGGCGATATTACATTTGCCGAGGGGTATGGCGGTATGCGGCCTCAGATTATCGATAAGGAGAAACATGAACTGCTGCTTGGTGAGGCGAAGATCGCCGATCAGGGCGTTATCTTCAATATGACACCCAGTCCGGGTGCGACAAGCTCTTTGGCCATTGCATACAGTGATGCCTTGGCACTCTGCGAATATCTGGGACTTGCTTTCGATCATACCAGGCACGACCGGATGATTGGGCAGCGTCAGGTGTAGCCTATCTCTTTCTCTTTATGCGTGTTTGAGTTCTTCGAGACGGGCAATACGTGCTTCGGTGCTGGGATGTGTGCTGAAGAGTTCACGCATAGAGAAGTCTTTGCCTGTCAGCGGGTTGATGATGAACATATGTGCTGTTTCCGGGTCAGCTTCGGGCATTGTCATCTGGCGTGCGTAGTTGTCCAGCTTCGCCAGTGCGGACTGCAGCCATTCGGGGTGTCCAGTCATGCGTGCCGCCCCCTCGTCGGCTTTGAATTCCCGGCTTCGGCTGACAGTCATCTGGATGAGTGTGGCGACAATGGGCATTACGATCATTAACGCGATCATCACAATGGGATTGGGGCGGTCTCGGTCACCGCCGCCAAAGAACATTCCAAACTGTGCAAGCATTGCAATGGCTCCGGCAATCGTGGCCGTTACCGTACCAATAAGCATATCGTAGTGCTTGATGTGGCTGAGTTCATGAGCGATAACCCCCTCTATTTCATGTTCATCAAGCAATTGAAGCAGTCCTTCGGTAACCGCAACGGCAGCGTGTTTATAGTCGCGTCCGGTCGCGAAAGCATTGGGCTGCTGCTCGGGAATGATGTAAAGCTTTGGCATCGGAAGCCCCGCACGCTGTGTGAGGCGCTCTACAATTTCGTAAAGACCGCTGGCGTGCGCTCTGTCAACCGGGATGGCGTTGTAGTGGCTCAGTACCGCCTGGTCGCTGTAGTAGTAGGCGTAAAAGTTCATCCCCGCAGCGATGAGAAAGGCGATGAACATACCGCTCTGCCCTGCCATCATGCCGCCAAACCAGATGAAGAGCAGTGTCAGACCGATCATCAGTGCATAGGTTTTTAACTGTTCCATAGATGTATCCTTTTTTTACATAATTATAGCGTCACTGTATGTATTGAAAGTAAATGGGAAATGTGGAAAAGTAAAGTATGGCGGCAGTGCGCCGCCCTGATGGTTTTAGAGGTTTTAGAGGGTAAGATCCATGATCGCTTTGGTTTTGGAAATAGTAGCGTGATCGATTGCACGGTCATTGCTGTCTACTTTTTCCATGATTTTTGCCATTACGACTAACAGTGCACCGGTAATTTCGGGCAGTTTGGCTTCCAAATCTGCTGCAAGCGGATACTTTAGCGGCGGTACAGTTGTCAGGAAGTCGAGTACATCTTTGACATCAATCTCCTCTTCAAGTTTTTTAAATGCAATGATGGTTTCCTGCAGCCCTTTGGTAATAGGCATATCGGACTCCATAATGACGTCTCTGCCATTCATATTTGCATTACGCTCTGCTGCGATCAGAAGATCGACAAGTTTTTTCTCGACAATATCCGTAATATCTTTTGCATGTCCCTTTTTAATGTCCAGTGATGCTGCTTTCCTAAAAAGCGCTTCCAGTTTTGTAAATCCTACAACAGCCATGTTGTACTCCTTTTGTAATGTAATGTGTTAACTTAAGCTGTATTGTACAAAAGATGGAGAATAATTGTATGCTACCAGGGTTGCATTTAGATGTACCACAGTGTAAAACGTGTTTGTAAGAATTTTCTTACAGACATTTTTCATTGTATTGTGTAAAATCTTCGGATATAATTAAAGTAAAACAGGAGGGTCACAGTACCATGGCCAAAACAATACTGATTGTAGACGATGTAGGGTTCAATATTGAATTTGAAACGAAATTGATTGAAAATATCATCAAAGAGACCGGTATTCCTATGAAGGTGGATGAGGCACATACGGTAGAAGAAGCCCTGAAAATGATTGACAGCAATGATGTGTATGATGCGATGATTATCGATATGAACCTTCCTGACGGTTCAGGTGTTGAGATTGCCAAGTATGCCCGTCAAAAAGATCCCAAAACAAGGCTTGCAGCTTTGACCATTTACCCGAATGAGTATGAAAATGAACGCAGTTATTTTGACCTTTTCATGAAAAAACCGATTATGATAGGCCCATTTAAACAGAATTTCCTGCGTTTACTGCAAATCGGATGAGTCTAAGTGGGGGAGTCGGCAATGAAAACGGTTGAAGTAGATGCCCTGACAGGGCTGGCAACCTATGATGTGCTTATTGAGTATCTTGAAGAGAGCGTTCCTGCTGAAGTACTGTATATAGAAATAGATGAACCGGCACGTTTCAATGATGCATTCGGATATGATACAGATAAGCGTATACTGCTCTACTTCTGTGAAAACATCTCTTCCTTGCTTGATGATGAACTCTTTGTCCGCATTGGTACCTACAGTTTTGTCATTGCGAAAAAAAATCCTTCCAAGCCGGGTGAACTGAAACTTCTTGCAGAGAAGATCATCAATCAGCTTCGTGAGCCGATGAACTTTGAAGGAAATCTTCTTTACATGACTGCGGCAATCGGTATTGCCTCTTCGTTTTACGGCTTCTATTCCGCAGCGACACTTGTCCGTCAGGCTGAGCATGCCATGAAAAAAGCAAAGCGGGAGGGGACAAACCGTATTGTCCTTTGTCAGGAAAACAGAGGTTTTTCTTTTGAGCATGAATTGAAACTGCTTAGAGATATTCCCCGTGCTATTGAAAACGGTGAAATCTATTTTGTCTATCAGGGACAGTATAACTATGCGCAAAAAGCATTTACCGGGGCAGAAATGCTGGCACGCTGGGAACATCCTGTTTTGGGGAATGTTCCTCCTGATATTTTTATCCCGCTTGCAGAGAAAAGCGGGATGATCACACCTTTGATGAATAAAACCCTTATCGAAGTTTCCAAAATGTATCAAAAGCTTGATGAAAAGGGTTTTCCTGATTTTTCCATTGCCCTGAATCTCTCTTTTCAGGTATTGATGGAAGAGAGTTTTCTCGACAATGTCACATTTCTTCTCGATGCATACGGGTTGCGGGGAAAACCTCTGACATTTGAAATTATGGAAGATACTATTCCTGATCACCTCGAAAGTTTTACGACACGTCTCGATGAGGTAAAGGCACTCGGCTTTTCCCTTGCGGTTGATGACTACGGAACCGGCCATACTTCGTTGACATATTTGCTGCATTTTCCCATAGACTACCTGAAAATAGACCGCTCCTTTGTACACAATATTCATCAGAACAGGCGTAACTTTTTACTCTTTAAATCAATGATAGATATGGCTGATGCACTGGACTTGAAAGTCATCGCCGAGGGGGTTGAAACCCCGGAAGATGATGCAGTTTTGCAACAGTTTGAAGGCATTACTGTGCAAGGGTATCTTTATTGTAAGCCCCTCCGGGCAGAAGATCTTTTGAAACGTCTATGAAAAAAGTGCAAGTGCAATAGTATTGCACCGTAATGACATTTCAGTGTATTTTTTTGGCGAGTTCGATGGTTTCCTGAATCGCTTTTTTGTTGAACGGTTTACCGACGAACATATCAAACAACGCTGCACCCTGCTGATCTTTCCTTCCGTCTCCTGAAATGGAAACTGCAAAAAGTCTATGATTGGATGTGTTCTTTTTTTCGAGTTCTCTGTACTGTCTGATCACTTCCGAACCGGATAGGGTAGGCATTTGTTTGTCCAAGTAGGCAATCTGATAAGGTGTGCCGTTTTCATGTGCCATTTTTAGCATTTTCAGCGCATCTTTTCCATCTGTTACCGTATCGATATGACAGAACTCGTCAGAGAGTATAGCCTTGATCAGTTCGAGGTTGATCTTATCGTCATCTGCAACAAGTATTTTCAGAGGCTGGTTTTCGGCAAGAAGCGCATGCAGTTCTTTTGCGTAGTAGCCGTATTGTGAAATGATTGAGATTGTATCTTCCTGCTGTTGGTTCAAAGAAAGAAAATTCTCTTCAACGATGAGCAGGGGAATATTGCGCTGGAGCGCTTCTTCTTTGAGAGTCTGTGTGGCCATACTTTCATAACAAATCAAGTGTGTGATTCCGTCGGGAATCGTATCTCTTTTGCCAAGTGTCCGGAACTGTGTTTTGGAAATTCCGAATGATGTAAGGTATCGGGCAATGTTCTGTGCACTTGCAAGATTGTTCTTTGAAAGCATAACGCCTGTGTCCAAAAGTGTATTGTGAATGGGGGTAAATAGACTGTCTGCGTTGCTGATTTCAAGCGGAATAGAAAAATAAAAACTGCTTCCTTTGTCAAGCTGGCTTTTGAGTTTCAGTTTTCCTCCAAGGGCGCTGACATATTCCGCGCAGATGGCCAGTCCCAGCCCGGTACCGCCGTACTGTTCTTTGGTATGCGCTTCCGCCTGGGTGAATGCCTTGAAAATTTCTGTCTGTTTTTCCGGTGCAATACCGATGCCGGTATCATTAACAGCAATTTTAACTTTTTGTTTTTCAGGCATATATTGGACAAGCAGATTAACTTCCCCGCCTGTGGGGGTAAATTTGTAGGCATTGTTTAAAAGGTTCATCAGAACCCGTTTCAGCATGATCGTATCTATGTGTATCTCTTTAGGGAGTGCCGGATCGATAAAAATATTGTAGGTGATCTGTTTATTGTACATATTTGCAGAGAATGTTTCTGCAATATCGGCAAGAAATCTGGTGGGGTTAACCGTTTCCTTTTTTGTTTTGATACGTTCACGCTGGCTTGAAATACGATCGAGGATGGAGGTTGTCAACTCATTGATAAACTGTGCACTCTCTTTGGCGTTGTGAACATACTGCAGGAGTCGTTTATCCTGAACCTGCTCTTCCATAAGCTCCAGAAAACCAAACAGAGAATTTGCCGGTGTGCGAATGTCATGGACGGTATTGGCAAGAAAGTTGAGGGTCTGTTCGCTCTCTTCCTTTTGCTGTTGCTGCTGCTGTACCTCTTCGACTTTTTCTACTATATTTTCAGAGCTTTCTATTAGGCGTTGGCTGACATATACTTCTTCTTCCTGATGTTTCATCTCAGGATACATAAGGTAGATGACATTGATGAGAAAAGGTACCAGCGCTTCGAGAATGGCAAGGTCATCGGGTGTGAAGTTCTTGAT
>WGDG01000157.1 GCA_015493425.1 Sulfurovum sp. | reverse complement strand
CGCTCCCCCAAGTGTCTCCAGCAGCATGGTTGAAAGAGAATTGTTTGAAGAGGTAAAAAAGGAGACCATCAGCAAAATAGGAATGACAGCAAGATCCTGAAAGAGCAGTATCCCAAGGGTCAGACGGCCGTATCCTGAGTAAATTTCGTTATTTTCATTGAGAATTTTCAGTACGATGGCTGTGGAGGAGAGTGCAAGGGCAAATCCGATAACGATGGCTGCCGTACTCTCCAAACCAAAGACCCAATAGGCCAGTGCAGTAAAGAAAAGCCCTGTAACCCCGACCTGAAGCCCGCCATAGAGAAACACTTCACGCTTCATACTCTTAAGGTGTGCGACAGAGAATTCCAGCCCAATGGTAAACATCAAAAAGACGATGCCAAACTCTGCAAGATGCATTAAAAATTCTGTCGATTCTTTGGCAAAATCGAAAATAGATGTAATGAAAAACCCTGCAAGTACATAGCCGATGATCGTAGGGATATCGAAGCGTTTGAGTACGACGTTGAGTACCGTGGCAATGGCTACGGTAATAATGAGAATATAAAGGGCGTGATCCATTAATAGCTCCAAAAAGGCTTTTGTGTATTATACATGATTATTCTACCCGCGTCTGAATGTACTTCCGGGCTGTGCTCAGCCCAGAAGATATGCGAATTTCCGTACCCAGTTGCTCCACGCTGCAGAACCTTCCACATCGATGCCGTTTTGTTGCAAGTCTTTGACGAGCATAATGGCAAATTCTCCGGGAAGCTGCTGGGAAAAATCAAGCACATTCTCAATAGCATCATCATCGGAGTTTTCCCTCAGTGCATTGACGAGCCCAATCGCCAGTGCCATCAATACGCGCGGATCTTCTTCGTCTAATCTGTCCATTGTGCCGTCAAGTATTGCTGCAAGGTCTGGCAACTGTTGCATGACTTTGACAAAACTGCTGTAGCCTACAGCTGCTTCACGTCCTACAGCACCGCTAATACTATCTAATATTAAATCGGAGTCTATACCCGATTTTACAATACTGTCGACATACTCCCAGCTTCTTGGGGTGGCAAATGCTTTTTCGTTGGATGTTGGGTCAAATGTAAAGAGCATTGCTTTGTCATAGGCAAGGTAGCCGATAATACTGTGGTCTATACCGTTGCGGTAAGCCCATGCTTTCCAGTCGTCAAAGTTGACTTCCATTTCGAAGTGTACAAAGCGGTTAGCAAGCGGCGGGGGCATCTTGTAGACTACACCACGGTCATTTTCACGGTTACCTGCTGCAACAATGCTCCATCCTTCGGGCAGTTCATACTCCCCTACTTTGCGATCAAGGATGAGCTGATATGCAGATGCCTGTACTGCCGGAGGTGCCGTGTTGATTTCATCAAGGAAAAGAATGCCTTTGGAATCAGTGTCGCCGGGAAGAAAGCTTGGCTTCGCCCAGACTCCCTCTTTTGTTTCGGCATTGAAGAATGGTATTCCTTTCAGATCGGTAGGATCGAGCAGAGAGAGGCGAAGATCGAGAAAATTCAACTCCTTCTTCTTTGCAATCTGCTTGACAATGGAAGATTTTCCAATACCCGGCGCACCCCATACAAATACCGGCAGTTTGCGGTCTATGAGTTTGTCTATGACTTTGGTAATATCACTTGCTTTCATATACTCTTTCTCCTTTTCACAAAGCAAAGCTTCGTGAAAATTGACCAAAGGGAATGCCCTCGGTGCCTCTCACTAAAGCTTCGCCTATCGGCTCAGGTGACGTTGTCACCATATTCATACCTTTATTGGTGTGATAACAATCACACCATCTATATTCCCCTCTGTTGCCTAACCTTACACGTTCATCATTGCTTTGTTTTGCTTCAGTACCGCTTCGTAAGACTTGGCAAGCTGCTCATTCTGCGCCAGTTCGTTCTGCAGGCGCGTATCAATTTTGAGAACGTCGAGCAGCTCATGCGGCAGCGCGGCATTGGTGGCAAGACCACGGTTGATCTCGAAACTGTCGCGTTCAAAGAGTTCACGCAGTTTTGTTTCAGGTAGAGAGGGGTTGTGTGCCAGTGCAGCAAGCATCTGCGTGTCATCCTCTGCACATGTATAGAGACTTTCGAGGATGGCTTCCGGCGTAGCCGGATTTTTGGCAAGTGCCAAATGCACTTCCCTGCCACCCTTTTCGTAAAGTGCGGAAAGTACTTCGCCAGGAATCGTTCTGTTGCCGCCAAGCATCTGCCACAGCATTTGGTTTTCTATTGCTGCAAGTATTTCTATCACATCAGGCTGAAGCATTTCGTTTGCACCAATCAGAGCAAGATATTCATCAGCAATATTTGCCTCTTGAACCTTTTTAAAACGTGACGTGTCGATAGGCTGATGTACAAGAAGAAGCGATACTGTCTCATTGCCGCGTGTCAACAGAGCATCAAACATTGATTCATCAATGGTATTGTTGACAGCAAGCGCTTTGTCAATAGCTTCATCATTCTGTGAAAGCAGGTGTTTCTGTATTTTATTGCCGATGACACTGTTGCCCGCAAGTGCACGTGCAACAGCGATTTTCCGTGTCGAAAGA
Source organism: Sulfurovum sp. (assembly GCA_015493425.1). GTDB lineage: Bacteria > Campylobacterota > Campylobacteria > Campylobacterales > Sulfurovaceae > Sulfurovum. The sequence continues at coordinate 1,312 of WGDG01000157.1, read as the reverse complement.
AGTTTGCGTACCGTCTCTTCGTCAATATACGGGTTTCGGGCAATGGTTTCCTGCAGGGTTATTTTCTCTCTGCCACGGATGAGAAACTCGAAATTGGGGAAATTCAGCAATGCCTGAAGCAATTCGGGATCGGTCGCCTCGGTGGCAAGACGGCGCAGTGTCAGGTAGCTGTAGAGCAAGTCTTCTTCATTGGGTTTGATGTCGATATAGCGGCGCAGCGTAAACATAATGACATCTCTGTCCTGTCTGTTGTCCTCCTCCTCAGTATGAAAGGTGTAGAGTTTCAATAAGCGTACAAAGAGTGCATCACTGAGATGTTCATTGCCAAGCAGCCTCACGACACGCTCCTGATCGTTGCCAAGTTTGATCGCCATTAGCAGTGCATCGTCGTCTATCTCTTCAGAGAGAAGCTGTTCGAATGCACTGAGTTTGTAAATAGGAAGTTTCTGTTCGTAGGCTTCATTGGAGATATCCTCCTCCACAGGGTTGAGCCGGTGATTCTCGATGACACCGGCTACGCCCTCTTCAAGGTATTTCACCGGTGTGATCTTAAAACGTTTTAAAAAACGGGCAATCTCTTTTTGGGTAAATATCTGTTCTTTGCCAAGCAGCAGCAGCTTTTTGCCTGCAGAAGTTTCAAGCAGCGATTTGAGTGTCGGTTTTTCGTTCATCATAGGGTGAGTATAGCATAGCGGCTTTTAAATAGGAGTTAAAAACTCCTATTAAATAAATCCTTTACCCGAAACACGGTTCCTTCCGGATGCCTTGGCCGAATAGAGAGCTTCATCTGCTTTGGCAAGGACTGCTTCAAATGTTTCTGCTTTTGTGTGATAGGTACTGGCACCGCAACTGCATGTTACATGTATGGCATGTGTCCCCATGGGTGTCTGTGCAATCTTTTCACAGATTTTTTTACCGATTTTCATAGCCTGTTCGAGGGATGTATCTACCAGGGTGACGGCAAACTCTTCACCGCCGATACGCCCTTCAATATCGGTAACCCTCAAATTTGCTTTGATCACCTTTGCACTTTCCTTTAGTACCTCGTCTCCTGCTGCATGTCCGTAGGTATCATTGACCTGTTTGAAATAGTCGATATCAAAAATGATAACCGCATAGCCGCAATTACGGTTGCGTGCATTGATGTCGATGACATAACTTTTTTCAAAAAAGGCACGTCGGTTGTTGAGTCCTGTCAGCGTATCGATGTAGGATAGGTTAAGCGCACTGGCCTTTTCCGCCTCAAGTTCCGCGGTGCGTTTACGCACCTGCTCCTCAAGTGTTTTTGTTAAGTGGGCAAGCTGTATTTCAT
>WGDG01000156.1 GCA_015493425.1 Sulfurovum sp. | reverse complement strand
GTCAGATGTGTATAAGAGACAGGAACATTAGAGGTTACAAGAAGAGGTCATAAATTTTTTGTGCACAAACGGTGACGTCATGGCAGCAAGCAGCGCTGAGTAGTTTGGGAGAAACGTGACAGTGTCTCCCACTTTCAGACCACTCTGTTTGGCATCAAGAATCATATGATCGCTGCTGCCACCCAAAATATCGACATCGATTTGTGGCGTCAATCCATCAATGGCAACATCTTCTCTGCCAAGACCAAGAATGGCACGGGGAATGATTCCCCTGTCTTCAAAATTTGGTGTTTCACCAAAAGCATTGAGCGCGAGCTCTCCAGTTGGAAGAGAGGGTTTTCGTTTCACCTCTATCACCTCTGCCACAATTTTAAAAGCATCTTGATGAAGCCCTTCTATCGGATGCCTGTAAAGCGTTTCAACTCCCAGAAAAATCGATTCGCCCAATCGCACATTGTTCACTCTTCCTGGACGACCACCTTCCTGAAGCCAGATAAAATTGGCAGAATTTCCGCCCGAAATCACCGAGAGTTTGGTGCCAAACTGCTGTTCGATTGTATCAGTCAAAAGCGAGAGATAGCTCATTTTCTCCTGATTGGGCTTTATCCCTCCAAAACAGGCAAAATTCGCACCGATGCCTTCCAATTCAATATTCGGAAGCTCAAGAATCCTTTTTACTTCATTGTGGAGATCTCCGGGAAGAATCCCCTCTCTTCGATCTCCCATCTCTACCATAAGAATGACTTTATGCCTTTTTTGCTGCTTGATTGCTTCTTTATTTAGGGCTTTTATGACTCTAAATTCTGTGTTGAGAGAGATATCTGTATAGCGAACCACCCTTTTGATATCCGAGAGAAAAGGAGTACGTATCAGACAAAAATTTGCATCGATTCCTGCTTTTTTCATACGAATAATATCTTCAATACGTGAATCACCCAGTAAGGTGATGCCGGAATCCACAAGTGTCTGCGCAATATGTGGTTCCCCCAGGTTTACTTTGGTAATACCCATTACATCAATTCCGGCTTCTCCCCATATCTCTTTGAGCTTGGATGCATTATGGGCAATTTTGTTTAAATCGATCTCAATATAAGGTCTCTTCAACGCTTTTTATTCTTCAAAAGTTCAGGAAATTCTGTTTCAATCGCATTTACAATGCATTGAGTATCCCGTTTAAGTACATCTGTGACAGCTCTTCTGTAAAGTTTTTCATACTTCTCAATCGTCTCATCAATCATGGTGTCATCCATACCTTCATGATTTAAAGTGACTGCCAGTACCGGTGCACCTGTAAACATTTCGTTGAGCTTAATGGCCTTTTCAAGCTTTGGCATTGGAAAATCCGGATAATCACCCAGTGTTTTACGCATCGGGGCGTGCTGCAAAATGACTCCGTTTGCCTGTGAACCACGGCTGATGGCGCATGAGCTCAGATAGGCAGGATGTGTTAAGGCTCCCTGTCCTTCAATAATAAAGATATCCGGTTGCTCCGCTTCCCAGGCACGGAGAATCTCCCCTTCGACAACTCCGGCAGAAAAATGTCCCGGTATTGCATCTATTGGGGCACCATACTTGGCACCTTGCATCAGTCCGGTTTGTCCTGTTGAAATCATGACAGCTTTATAACCTGCCTTTTTCAGAACCTGTGTTACGACAGTAGCTGTTGTACGCTTGCCGATTGCACCGTCCGTACCCAAAACCGCAATACGGGGTGCAGGTATTTTGAGAATCTCTCCTGTGAAAACCCGGCGCAGATTTTTACCTTCATATTTTCGGATATCCGTTACAGTGACCCCGTATCTCCTGGCTTTTTCCATAAAAGAGGCATCATCACTCAAAAAGCGGTGCATGCCGCTGACAATATCCATGCCCTTTGCCATCGCCTTCTCCATCAAAGCAACATCACCTTCTGAAAAATCCCCAGAAAGTGGCGCAATGCCATAGATAAAAGTTTGCGGTTTTTGGGCAAGAGAATTCAGCGCATCATTCAAATCTTGAAAAATCGAAATGCCATTTGGCACACCATCCAATACTTTACCCGCATCTTGTCCGGCAAATTGGCTGTCTATCACACCGATAATTTCATATCTCTCAGAGTGACGAACCAGCCCATTGGCTGTCTTTCCGTCCATCGCAGTAAAAAAACCTTCACTATATACAATAGCAGTTTTTTTGCCCATCAAAGCTCCTTTTAATTATTCTGAAAATCAACCAGAATACTCTTCCAGCAGTTTAAATCGATGCTCAACCGGGTCAAAGTACTCCACATCACCGCTCTCTATATGGTAATACCATCCCTGAATAAAAATCCCATCCGTTTCCAGAGCCTCTTGGATCACGGGGTAGGTCATCAGGTTTCTAATCTGCGCGATGACATTGAATCGCTCTGTCGCACGCAACAGTTTCTCCTCATCTTGTTTGCCCACCATAGCCAATGCCTCCATCTTCGAATTCCTGGCGAACTCGAGCCACCAGTCCAGATGCTCGAGTTTCTCATCGGGTGTATATTCCTCATAGAGTGCTTTGCAGGCTCCACAATGGGTGTGGCCGCAGACAATGATATCTTCGACATGCAGATGCGAAACGGCATATTCGATCGAAGCCGAAACTGCTGTTCCCTGCTTGTCATGACTATAAGGCTGTACGATATTTCCGACATTTCTGTCGATAAAAAGATCGCCCGGATTGGTATGAGTGATCAGATTGGGCACGACTCTGGAGTCACTGCAGGAGATAAAGAGGACTTTGGGACTTTGTCCTTTGAGAGCAAGTTCTTTAAAACTCTCTGCATATGTTTTCTGATGCTTCTCTTTAAATTTTTTATGGCTTTTTGCCAGTTCCGACAGCTACATACTGCCTCCTTGTCTGTTTTAGAGGTTCCCTTTATTATTCTCTCAACTCTTTCTCTTTTGCAATCAATGCCACGACACCGTCATGCATATCTTGGACGGCTTGAACCTCTGTTATGCCCAAACGTCTTCGATTGCTGATGTCATACACTCCACCCTCGCTTTCACTGTGTTCACCATGAATTCCACGGATTTGGAGATGATACTTGTCTGTAATAGCTTTAAATGTTTTCATATCTTTTGCAAGTTTTGGCAGAGCTATGTGAACACTTGCTCTCATAGCAGTACCTAG
>WGDG01000155.1 GCA_015493425.1 Sulfurovum sp. | reverse complement strand
TGATAACGTTTGGCAGTACTGTTCCTGTATGCCGAGAATTTACTCTATGTGTGCATAGGGCAGTGTAACAATATTGTAAGCGTTCGGAAGTTTTGATGAGGGGAGGGTTTTCCAGCGTTTGGGAAGACGCATGGCAAGTTTCTCCGAGATGGCATTCAGCATGGATTCTGCCTCCTTTAGAGGCATAGAGGCGACAGGTATGAACACTTGCACTTTTTCAGGCTCTCTGCCACGGTAGATGTAAAATGTTTCAATCTGCATTGTGTGAAACAGGTGTCTTGCAAGATGTGCAAACTGCAATGCTTCATTGCCTTTGTATTCAAGTACCAGATAGTGCGTTTTCCCGTCTTTAACAAGAGGAACGGCAATAGTGTACTGTTTGTGCAGATGCTGGCTTAAAAGCAGTGGAGAAAGAGGCTCGTCGATGCGTTCGAACTTGGCGTAGAAGGTGCGGTTGTCAAACTGTATCTGTTCGACAACACGCGGGCGCTTAATGTAGTAGTGGTCGCTTGCAAACTCAAGGTCAAAGACTTTGATGCGACAGCTCCTGTTAGTAGATAGGTCTGTCGTAGATGACGAAGTTGGATGCAAGTTCTTTCATCTCTTCTTTGATCTTCGCATGCAGGGCGCTGTCTTCGATATTGTCAAGTACATCAGCGATCTTGTTGGCAATGATTTCGAATTCTGTCTCTTTCATTCCGCGGCTTGTCAGCGCAGGTGAACCGATACGGATACCTGAAGTAACAAACGGGCTGCGTGTTTCTCCCGGAACAGTATTTTTGTTCACGGTTATGCCCGCTGCACCGAGTGCTGCGTCGGCATCTTTTCCGGAGAAGTCTTTGTTTAGGAAGCTGACAAGTACCAGGTGGTTATCTGTACCGCCGGAGACGACATCATAGCCGCGCTTCATCAGTACATCAGCCAGTACCGAAGCGTTCTTTTTTACCTGTTTGGCATAGGTTTTCCACTCGGGGCTGAGATTATGCTTGAATCCGACAGCTTTTGCCGCGACAACATGTACCAGCGGTCCTCCCTGCAGACCGGGGAAGATGGCGGAGTTGATCTTTTTGGCGATCTCTTCGTCATTGGTCATGATCATTCCGCCTCTTGGCCCGGCAAGGGTTTTGTGTGTGGTGGTTGTAACGACATCTGCGTAAGGGAACGGGCTTGGGTGTTCCCCGGCACAAACCAGTCCTGCGATGTGTGCGATGTCTGCAAAGAGAATGGCACCGACCGCATCGGCAATTTCACGGAACTTTTTGAAGTCGATCTCTCTGGCATAGGCGGAGGCACCACAGACGATGATCTTTGGCTGCACGATTTTGGCGATGTCCATGACACGTTCGTAGTTGATGCGTCCGTCAAGCTCGACACCATAAGTGAAGCTCTGGTAGTTCTTTCCGGAGAAACTTGGTTTGCTGCCGTGGGTGAGGTGCCCGCCGTGGCTGAGATCCATACCGAGGATTTTGTCATAGGGTTTGAGCAGTGCCGCATAAACCGCACCGTTTGCCTGCGAGCCGGAGTGGGGCTGTACATTGGCAAATTTACAGTCAAAAAGTTCACATGCTCTGTCGATGGCAAGCTGCTCGACTTTGTCAGCATACTCACATCCGCCGTAGTAGCGTTTGCCTGGGTAGCCTTCGGCATATTTGTTCGTAAAGACCGATCCCATCGCTTCCATCACTGCGGGAATGGTAAAGTTCTCGGATGCGATCATCTCGAGGTGTGTTGTTTGTCTTTCAAGTTCATTTTCGATCGCTTCGAAAATTTCGGGATCGAATGTCTCTATTGCATAATTCATCAGGTGTCCTTTGTTGGGTTTATGGTTGGATTTATATCCAATTTTTACTTTTTGTTTTCTTTGGCTCTCTTGGCACACTCGGCCGCATCGATACAGAAGTATCCCTTACCCTTTTTGGCGGGTTTGAGTTCCTCTTCGTTGGTATTGCCGCACTTCTTGCAGGCATTTTTGGGTTTCTCTTCAAGCGCTGCCTCGGGTTTCATGGCAGGGAAGAGAATGACATCACGAATGGAGTGGTTGTTTGTCAGCATCATGACCAGACGGTCGATACCGATACCTTCTCCGGCAGTGGGTGTCATGCCGTGTCCGAGTGCACGTACGAAGTCGAGATCCATATGCATCGCCTCTTCATCACCGGTTGCCTCTTTGGCGTCTGCCTGTGCTTTGAAACGCTCAAACTGATCGAGCGGGTCGTTGAGCTCATTGAAGCCGTTGGCGATCTCCTTGCCGGCCATAAAGAGCTCAAAACGCTCAGCAATTTCCGGATTCTCGTCACTTCGTCTTGAAAGCGGCGAAATGTCGATAGGATAGTCGGTAATGAACGTCGGATTGATCAGCTTTCCTTCGACAAATTCATCGAAGAGTTCTGCCTGTACATAGCCAAGAGTAAGGTTGTCATTGACCTCTACACCGTTTTCTTTAAGATAGGCAATGCCTTTTTCACGATCTGTAGCGACTTCGGCAGGTACGCCGCCAATCGTTGTCAGTGCTTCAACAAACGGCACTTTGGCAAACGGCGTGGTGAAGTCGATCTCCATGTCGCCGTAGGTGAGTGTTTTGGGCAGTTGCAGCTCGGCAAAGATGTAATCAAAAAGATCCTCTGTCAGTTTCATCAGGTCATGGTAGTTATGGTATGCCCAGTAGAATTCGATGGAGGTAAACTCAGGATTGTGGGTCTGATCCATCCCCTCGTTACGGAAGTTGCGGTTGATCTCGAAGACTGCTTCCATACCGCCGACAGTGAGGCGTTTGAGGTAGAGCTCAGGAGCGATACGCAGGTAGCGGTCGACACCGAGTGCATTGTGATGGGTGATAAAGGGTTTGGCGTTGGCACCGCCGGGAATGGGGTGCATCATCGGTGTTTCTACTTCAAGGAAGCCGTGGTCTTCAAAAAAGCGGCGGATGAGTGAGACAATTTTGGAGCGCATCACAAAAGTCTCTTTGACCTCCGGGTTCATGATCATATCCAGATAGCGCTGGCGGTAGCGGATCTCCTGATCTGTCAGTCCGTGGAACTTTTCCGGAAGCGGCATGATTGCTTTGGAGACGATCTTGAGGTCTTTACAGTGCAGTGTCAGCTCACCTGTCTGTGTGACAAAAGGGTAGCCGGTCGCTTCAACAATATCACCCACTTCAAAAAGTTTTTTGGCAATATTGTTGTAGTAGCCTTCCGGAAGGTCGTCACGGTTGTAGTAGATCTGTACCAGTCCGTCACTGTCCTCTATTTTGGCAAAAGCGGCTTTTCCCATGATACGGATGAATTTGATGCGTCCGGTCAGTGTGACTGTCTGTGCTTCATCTTTCTTCTCATCGGCATCCAACTCTTTTACATAGGCAAAGTGGTCAAAAAACTCCGAAGAGGGCATCCCCTTGGTGATGTTGGCCGGATAAGGGTTGATTCCCTCTTCACGCAGGCGCTCTGCCTTGCTGATACGTTCTTGAATATACTGGTTGTCAAATATCAAGGTTTCTCCTAAAATTGGGTATTGTCCTGCTGGATTTGGCTCAAGATCCCTCTTTCGGGCAGGATCCTGAACAAAGTTCAGGCTAACAGTTTATTGCGCTTCTTTCTGACATGCTTCACACAGGCCGACAATCTTCATTGTATGATCCTGCATTTGGAAGTTGTACTTTTTGGCAATGGCTTCCTGCCGCGTTTCAATGACATCGTCGAAAAATTCGATGATCTTGCCGCATTTGGTACAAATAAGGTGGTCGTGGTGCTCTTTTTCGCCCAGTTCGTATTTTTTTCCCTGTACGCCAAACGAGATGGAACTGGCAATCCCCTCTTTCTCAAGCAGTGTAAGGGTACGGTACACTGTCGCAATGCCGATGGTGACATCCGGGTGATTCTTTTTTATCAGCATATAGATGTCTTCGGGCGTGAAGTGGCCTTCGTTTTCATAAAGGAACTTCAAGATCAGTTCCCGCTGTTTGGTGAATTTCAGCCCGTTTTGTTTCAGCAGCTGTTTGAACTGCTCAAGCAGTGTATCGTAGGTGATCATGGCCGCTTTCCGTTACTTTGGTTGGTATCGTTTTTTTGCGTGGCTGATGTTGCATGCGGGGTGGTCAGCCCAAGTGTCGCAGGGTCTATCTTGGTGATAGCCGATCCTGCTTTGAGAAGCAGTGGATAGAGCATAGAGTCTTTGACATATTTATGTGCATTGTCTCGGATGAGTGTGACGTTGGAGAGTGCAGTGACAATGAGGGCGAAGATAACAAAGTACTTTCCTCCGCCTACAATAAATCCGAGAATACGGTCGATAGGACCCAGTCCACTCGCATCGGAGAGTTTTGCCACAATAGCTCCCAGAATAGTGGCACTCAGCCAGATGATGATCAGAATAGCCATAAAGCCGATCAGTTTGGCAAGGGATGTAT
>WGDG01000154.1 GCA_015493425.1 Sulfurovum sp. | reverse complement strand
GAGTTTTTTCATAGGATTTCCTTTTTATTGTAATTTTGTATATGTTTTAAATCATTTGGCTTCAAACACTTTTTTATAGTTCTCTTCATTTCTTTTTTCTTTGCAGCAGCACAAAGAAAAAGAGAAACGAAGCAAAGAAAAAAGAAAAGCTGAAGTCCTGACGGGTTGTCAAAACACTTCCATTTACTGGAAAATTTTTGTGACAATCCATATTGTTTTAGCCAATTCCCTTATGCGGTAGGAGTTTGGCGGATACGTAGACTCAGCTCTTTAAGCTGCTCGTTGTCTACCGGGCTTGGTGCCTGGGTGAGCAGACACTGTGCACGCTGGGTTTTCGGGAAGGCGATGACATCCCGGATGCTCTCTGTACCGGTCATGAGCATGATGAGTCTGTCAAGTCCCAGTGCGAAGCCGCCGTGTGGAGGAGCACCGAACTTGAGTGCATCAAGGAGGAAGCCGAATTTTTCTTGAGCCTCTTCTTCGCTGATGCCAAGGAGCTTGAAGATCTCTGCCTGCATATCCTCTTTGTGGATACGGATGGAACCGCCGCCAAGCTCTGTACCATTAAGGACGATATCATAGGCGATAGATTCGATCTCTTCAATGTCGTCAAAGTCAAGCGATTTTGGCTGTGTGAACGGGTGGTGCAGTGCTTTGACACGGCCATCTTCCACCTCGAACATCGGGAAGTCCACAACCCACAGGAATTCGAAGACACCCTCAGGGATGATCTCCATGATTTCTGCGAGGTAAAGACGGAAACGACCCATGTAGTCAAGAACTGTTTTCTTTTCGCCGGCGCCAAAGAAGACAACATCGCCAACCTGAAGTCCACAGCGGTCGATAATAGCCTGAAGATCCTCTTGGGTAAAGAATTTGGTCAGAGGACCTTTGAGACCATCTTCTTTCATCTGGAAGTAGCCAAGTCCCTGTGCACCGAATTTACGGACATAGTCTTCAAAGCCTTTCATCTGGCGTTTTGAGAAGATATTGTCCCCATTTGGTACCTTGAGTGCTTTGATGCGGTTGCGTTTCGGTGCTTTGGCAATGCTGGCAAAAATCTCGTTGTCACAGCGTTCGAAGATGTCAATGACATCGACCATTGCCATGTCAAAACGCAGATCCGGCTTGTCCGAACCGTACTTTTCCATCGCTTCGGCATAGGTCATACGTTTGAAGGTTTTGGGGATATCAAAGCCGCACTGTGTGAAGATGTTGTTGATGAGCTTTTCTGCAACAGCGATGACATCATCCTCGGTACAGAAGCTCATTTCAACATCTATCTGGGTAAATTCCGGTTGTCTGTCGGCACGCAGGTCTTCGTCACGGAAACACTTGGCAATCTGGAAGTAGCGGTCGAAACCTGCAACCATCAGCAGCTGTTTAAAGAGCTGCGGGGACTGCGGCAGTGCATAGAACTCTCCCGGATGTACACGGCTTGGTACAAGGTAGTCACGTGCACCTTCAGGTGTAGACTTTGTCAGTACAGGCGTCTCTACTTCAAGGAAACCAAGTTCATCAAGGCTGTTACGTGCGGCAATGGTCGCTTTGGAGCGTAGTTTGAAGATGTCGTAGGACTTTTGGCTTCGCAGTTCGAGGTAACGGTACTTCAGGCGGATCTCTTCGTTGACTTTCTCGTCGCCAAGATCGAACGGCATTGGCTTGGAGCGGTTTTCAATGACAAGGTTGTCAACAACGATCTCGACTTTGCCGGTTTTGAGGTTGGGGTTTTCAAGCCCTTCGCCTCTGGCTCTGACCTTTCCTGTAGCGATGAGGACGAACTGGTCGCGTACCTCTTCGGCCTTTTTGTGGGCATCGGCATTGTCAGCAGGGTCGCAGACAAGCTGGACGACCTCGTCTTTGTCACGCAGGTCGATGAAGATCACCCCTCCATGGTCTCTACGGCTGGCAACCCATCCGGCTACGGTGACTTCTTCACCGATATGGTTTTCGTTAATTTCGGCACAATAATGTGTTCTCACGTGCAATCCTCATAAATAAATAGTGCCGCGATTATATCCAAAAGTTGTTTAGGAAATCTCTAACGGGGAGAAAGCTCCTGCTAACTGCATATCTTTTTTGTGTATCTTACGCCTTTTGAGGAGAAAGATGGTGTGTATATTTATCATTAACCAAGAATCAAAAGATGCCAAAATGACATTTTTTGTACACTCACAAGCAACACTATGTTACCCTAATGATATCAAATATTATGGAGCACAGCAACGTGAAACAGTTACCGCAGGTTAAGTGTGCAGGATTTATTCTCAAACCGGAAGCTCCGGAGATAAAACCGCTTTATGAGCAGATACGCAGTCAATTCGAAAAAAAGGGTATTGAAGTACTGTTATGGGAACATTCTGCAAAGATGATAGGGCTCGATGGCGTTGCATTTGAAGAGATGTGTGAAGCAGCGGACTTTCTGGTTTCTCTCGGAGGTGACGGTACGCTGCTTTCCCTGGTACGTCGAAGCTATGCATACCAAAAGCCTGTTGTGGGCATTAATGCGGGAAATCTCGGTTTTCTGGCGGATATTACCATTGAAGATGTAGACAGTTTTCTGGAGCGTCTGCTTGTGGGTGAATACCGCGTGGATGACAGAATGATGATTGAAGGTTACATTGAAAAAAAGAGCGGCAGCAAGATCAGTTTTATCGCCTTTAACGATGTGGTTATCACCTCTCCGGAACCTTCTAAAATGGTAAAGGTCAATGCCTCTATTGACGGGGAACGTTTCAACTCCTATACCGGAGACGGACTGATCATCTCCACACCGACAGGCTCGACAGCCTATAACCTCTCGGCAGGCGGTCCGATTCTCTATCCTCTGACCCAGGCGTTCATTATTACCCCCGTTTTGGCACACTCACTTGCCAATCAGCGTCCGCTTGTTGTACCGGCAGATTTCAGCATTGAACTGGATGCCGAAAAATACCGGGCTATTGCTTCTATTGACGGGCAGGAAGTGTATGAGCTTGAAGAGGGTGATATCCTCTATATTGCAGGGGCGAAAAAAGGTGCGACACTTATTCACCGCAAAGAACACAACTATTTCTCTGTGCTTCGTGAAAAACTGCACTGGGGAGACAGAAATTGGTAGAGCGTCTTTTTGTACGGGATCTGGTAACCTTTAGGGAGGCGGAGCTTGATTTTGAACCCGGGCTGGTGGTCTTTTCCGGTCCAAGCGGGGCGGGGAAGTCAGTACTGATATCAGCACTTTTAACGGCTTTTGGACATCCTGCCAAAAGTGCAGCATCACTGTGCGAAGTCAACCTCAAAAAGCCTCTGGGACTGAAGCACGAAGCATATGAGTTTGAAGAGACCATCGCACTAAAAAGTCTCAAAAAGGAGAAACTGCGCTATTTTATTGACGGTCAGGGAATTTCGAGAAAAGTACTTCAACACCTCTTTGCCCCTTATGTCTCCTACCTTTCAGTACGTGACAGCAAGGGGATGGAAAGTGCAGCACTGATTGGCCTGCTGGACAGATATTTGGCTTCCGGTGACAAAGGCTACAAAAAACTGCTCAAGGAGTATACCAAACGTTACCGTACCTATAGAGAAAAGGCACAGCAGCTCGAAAAGATACGTCAGAGTGAAAAGGAGATGGCTGAAAAGATCGAATTTGCCCGGTATGAGATAGAGAAGATAGACAAAATCGACCCTAAGCCCGGGGAAGAGGAGGAACTGCTGACGATCAAGCAGCAGCTCTCACGTATCGACAAACTCAAAGAAGCGCTGGAAGAGGCTTCAGAGATTTTTCGTTTTGAGAGCAGTGTAGAGGAGGTTTACCGTCTACTCGATAAAGATGTGTCTTCTTTTTCAGAAGCGATGAACCAGCTGCGCGCCGATTTTGAAGAGAGCGAAACGCTCGCAGCCGAACTTGAAGAGACCGATGTGGAAGCGGTGCTCGACAGGCTGGGAGCACTGGCCGAACTCAAACGGCGCTACGGTTCGGTAGAGGAGGCGTTGACTTACCGTGATGCAAAGCGAAAAGAGCTTGAAGGTTATACTCACATCGAACAGGATAAAAGCCTGCTCGAACAGTACCTTCAGATAGAATCTGGCGAACTGCATACACTTGCTTCACGTATGTCACTTGCGCGTCAAAAGGCTGCGGCAGACGTTGAAGAGAGGGCAGCGGTGTATCTTGCAGAACTCAAGCTCCCACCGATACAATTTGTTTTTGAAACCGAAGCGTTGGGAGAATCAGGTATTGACCGTATTGCCATTTCACTGGGGGACAGCAGTATGGAAACGCTTAGTGGCGGAGAGTTCAACCGTGTCAGACTGGCGCTGCTTGCAGCCGCGATGCCAAAAGAACAGAAAGAGAGCGGCGTATTGATACTCGATGAGATCGACGCGAATGTCAGTGGAGACGAGTCGATTGCAATTGCAGAGATGATCGCTGCACTCTCAAAAGTGTATCAGGTATTTGCCATTTCCCACCAGCCCCATCTTGCTGCCAAAGCTTCACAGCATATATTGGTACATAAGTCGGAAGGTGTAAGTCATGCTGCGGTACTTGATGAA
>WGDG01000153.1 GCA_015493425.1 Sulfurovum sp. | reverse complement strand
GTATATAGAGGATTTTCGTTATACTTTTGATGAAGATGAGATTAACAGACAATATCCGGGAGTAGACCATGCAAACCGATTCAGACCATGAACACTGCTACTTCGAAGACAGGAGAGATGCCGCGGCACAATTGATTGAAACACTGCCGCTTGAATTGCTCCGGGAGAATGAAACTGTTGTGATAGGCGTGAGTGAGGGCGGTGTCTATTTTGCAGACAGAATTGCCAAAGCAATCGGCTCACAGATGGATATTTTGCTGACAGAACCTATATTGGCTCCCAACAATCCGGAAACGACAATTGCCATGATCTCGGAAACAGAAGAGGTAGTTATGCATAAAGCGCTTGTAGATGCGTTTGACATCAATGAAGATTTTGTGTACAGTGAGGCACAGCGGAAATATGATGAAGAGGTTCTGAGCTATGTCTACAGGTACCGGAAAGGCAAAGACCTTCTTCCGTTGAAGGGGAAGTATGTTGTCTTGGCAGATGAATGTGTTGAGACAGGACTTACCATGATGGCTGCATTGAAATCGGTCATAGCAAGGGAAGCGAAGAATATTTATATTGCCACACCGATTTTGGACAGAGAAGTATATGAAAATCTCTTGACTGTGTGTGACGGTGTCTTCTGCCCTCATAAAATACAGGACTATATTTCGATAGAATACTATTACAAATATTTCGCGCATCCAAGTTTTGAGGAGATTCTCCATATTGTTGAATCATATGAAAAATTTGAAAAAGCGGATCACGAATAAAACGAATAAACCCAAAGGAAAGAAATACCATTATGAAAGAAACGATTATCAAAGTCAGTGTAAATAACCTCGATGAGATTTATGAGTGTAACAAAATTGCCAAGCAGGCGAGCGGTGCGGTTATGTACCGTCAGGGAAAGGCAGTGCTGATTGCCGCTGTAGCCATCGATGAAAAACCGGTAGAGGAGAATTTTCTTCCTTTGACGGTTCAGTATATTGAAAAAGCATATGCGGCGGCAAAGATTCCCGGAGGTTTTATCAAGCGTGAGACAAAGCCGGGTGACTTTGAAACGCTGACATCACGTATTATTGACCGTTCGATCCGTCCGCTTTTCCCGGATGGCTTCTTCTACCCTGTCAGTATCAGTGTGATGGTTGTCAGCAGTGACAGTGAGGTCGATATGCAGGTGGCAGCTCTTCATGCAGCTTCAGCAGCACTGTATGTTTCCGACATTCCTGTGAAGCGTGCACTTGGTGCTGTGCGTATCGGAAAAATAGAGAATGAACTTGTGATCAACCCATCGCTCTCCAAACAGGATGAGAGTGTGCTTGACCTGCTTGTAGTCGGATCGGGAAGAGATATTCTCATGATTGAAATGCGGACGATGGCTTCAGAAGTGATCGATGATATTGAGGTCGATCCGATTGATCCGATGCTGGGTGCGGCACCGCTGATTTTGGAGCATCAGGAAAGCAACGAAATTGATGAAGAGGCACTTGTTGAAGCGATAGGGCTGGCGCAGGATGCTATTGAAGAGGCGAGTGAAGTGTATGCCGCGGAGCTTGAACCTGTGGTGAGGGAGCCGATTGCACTGGAATTGAACGATCTCAAGATTGACGAGACACTTTATGCGTATATTGCAGAAAACTATGCTGAAGCAGTAGAGGCTGCCATCTCCCATATGGCAAAATCCGAACGTTCTACCGAGCTTAAAAAAGTCCGCAGTGCCATTCTTGAAGCACTGGAAAAAGAGGGCAAAGAAGCTGATAAAGAGCTTGTTGGAAGGGTACTTGAACAGTACAAAAAGAGTGTGGTTCGCAAAATGATCCTTGAAAAGGGTATACGGGCAGACGGACGTGCGCTTGACCAGGTGCGACCGATAGCAATCGAAACAAATATCCTTCCGTCTGTACACGGCTCATGTCTCTTTACACGCGGACAGACACAGGTGCTTGTTACCGCGACACTGGGTGATAAAAAAGATGCGCAGATGTTCGAGCTTATTACCGATAAGAACAGCCAGTCAGAGAATTTCATGGTACATTACAACTTCCCGGGCTATTCAGTAGGAGAGGCATCCTATATTGGTGCTCCGGGCAGACGTGAACTTGGACATGGAAACCTGGCGAAACGGGCGCTTGAACCGGCCATACCTCTCAATTATGACGGAACGATCAGACTGGTATCGGAAGTACTTGAAAGTAACGGTTCTTCTTCTATGGCAACTATTTGCGGCGGTTCGCTGGCACTTCGTTCTGCAGAAGTGGAAATGACATCGCTTGTTGCAGGTATCGCGATGGGGCTGATCCATGATGGAGACCAGTACGCAATTCTCTCGGACATTATGGGACTTGAAGACCATGACGGAGATATGGACTTCAAAATTGCCGGAACCCGCAAAGGGATCACGGCGCTGCAGATGGATATCAAGCTTGGCGGCATCGATCTGCATGTGCTTAAAGACGCGCTTGTTCAGGCAGGAAGAGGAAAGAACCATATTCTTGACCTGATGGAAGAGGCTGAGAAGAATATTGTAGAGAGTGAAGCGCTTCCTGCAACGGAACACTTCATGATTAACCCCAGCAAGATCGGTGATATTATCGGCAAGGCAGGTGCAACGATCCGTGATATCATCGAGAAATTCGAAGTCAGCATTGATCTTGACAGAGATGCCGGCGGTGTCAAAGTTTCAGGAAGTGACAAAGAGAAAGTGGCTGCGGCTAAGGAGCACATTAAAAAGATTGCCGATGCACCTGTACGCAAGCAGATGACCTATGAAGTAGGAAAAATGTACAAAGGCAGGGTGAAAAAAGTTGTTGATTTTGGTGTTTTTGTAGAAATGCCGGATGGTTTTGATGCTCTTTTACATATATCAAAAATTGCCAAAGAACGTGTGAATGACCTTTCTGAGCGTTACCACGAAGGCGATGAGATTGATGTGATTGTAATGGAACAAAAAGGTAAAAAAGTAGAACTGGCAACACCGGAATATCTCGCCTAAATTAAATAGCACAGTATGAAAGGAGTAGTGACGTAATGAACGGAAGCTATGTAGAGATGGCCATTGCACTGCTTCTTCTGATGGGTGCGTTATGGTATGCCAACCGTGATCGGATTGCAGCCTTCTTTGAGAAAAAAGAAATACATAAAGAGGAAAAACCATCTTCTTTTTTTGGGGAAACAGCGATATCTGTTGAAACAAAAGAACCATTGCCGAAATGGCATGAAAATAACGGCCATATCCAAAAGAAAACACTGCAAAAACCGCATATCTACACCAAATTGATCCCGGAATCGGAAAATATCGACCTTGACTGTTTTACCTACTTTAAAGGGATGCGGCTGCTGGTTGTGGAAGATAACCTGATCAACCAGAAGATTGTCCAGAATGTTCTGAAACATTCGGGCATCATTATCGATATTGCCAATAACGGCAAAGAAGCACTGGAATACCTCTTTACCGAACACAGAGATTATGACCTGATTCTGATGGATATCAGTATGCCTGTACTTGACGGTATTGAAACAACGAAAATGATCCGCCAAGTACACCAGCTTGATCATATCCCCATCGTTACCTTTACCGCATTCAGCCTTGGCCCGGAGATACAGGCAATGTTTGAAGCAGGAGCGAATGCCTATTTGACCAAACCGCTCAATGTTAATCAACTCTATACTGTATTTACCCTCTTTGTCGGAAATGTCAATAGAGGGCTTTCTTTGGAAAAGATGCTTGAAATTCAGGGACTCGATATCATAGCCGGTTTGGAACACGCACAAGAGAATAAAACGCTCTATCTTGAGCGGCTTGAAACATTTGTGCACAAGTATGGGCAGAGTGCCGAAATGCTGCCGCAGTGGATTGAAAAACGACGCTATGAGCGGGTGATACACGAATGCAAGGAGCTGCTTTCAGATTTGACAGAGATCGGTGCTTTTGATATGAAGGCACTGGTACATGAGATATTGATGCAGTTTGCCTATAAGAATGAACACTTGCTGGGACGCTATACATTGCTGTATGAAGCCAAGATGCAGGCATTGATTGAAACCATTAAAGTGTATCATGAAAAAGAGACACGTGATGTGTGAAATAGAAGACAATTTAGCGTAAATTAACGGGGCAGAGGGTATAATAACGCCGTTTATACAAAGTGATCAGTAGGGAAATCGGTTGCATTTATGTGCCGGTTGGCAGCCAATGTGCTGTTTACGCAATCCGAACGGACTTTGGAAAACAGTCGAAGAGACTTAAAATCTATTAATTCAAAGGATATGAAATGAAAAAGTTTTTCCTGCTTTTCCTGGCACTCGGTGCTGTTGCTTTCGCTGGTGAAGGCGAATCTATGATTAAAGCTTACTCGGTAGTTGCTGCCGGTGTGGGTCTTGGTCTCGCTGCTCTTGGTGGTGCAATCGGTATGGGTCACACTGCTGCTGCAACTATTGCCGGTACTGCAAGAAACCCAGGTCTCGGCGGTAAGCTGATGACTACAATGTTCATTGCACTGGCGATGATCGAAGCACAGGTTATCTATACACTGGTAATTGCACTGATCGCTCTCTACGCTAACCCATTCATCGGGTAAGTTAAGTAGACTTTAAGGTTGTGGCGGTATACTTCCGCTACAACTTTTTGTTAAGCCCTCATTTTAAAACTTCAGATAGTTTCAAACTATCGAAAATGCGTCAGTGGTGGAACGGTAGACACGC
>WGDG01000152.1 GCA_015493425.1 Sulfurovum sp. | reverse complement strand
GTATTCTAATATCATAGACTTGTAATAGGTATTATCGAAACCCCTGTTCTTGATGTATTCCGCCTTAGTCTCTGTTCTCTCTGCCAAATGTGCCGCGATAAAATAGTTTGGCTTCCTTCCCTCAATCAGTTTCATTTTTCGCAAATGTGTTGCTGCTTCATCTGAAATAGGCAAATGTTTCTGAACTCGGTCAAGCAATATTACAGTATCGATATCCAGGTTTTGATTTTCCAGCAGCATGAGTGAATAGTTTTCATCAAGCAAGTGTCCAAAAATCTCCAATACCACATGTGTTTTATCCGACTTGCTGTAATCAGGGAGAGGAAAAAATCTTTTTCGCTGTTCCATTGTCATCGTATGGATACCGTACCCCATCGTATCGATCATGCCCAACTGTACCATCGCCTGTGCGAGCCATGGATTACGGTAACGGTCAGGTGTTCGCTCTCCGGTGAGGTAGTCTTCGGCACATCCTTCAAAAAAGGTGCCCGCATTTTTAAAGACCAGACGGTCGATTTTCTCCGTCACAACGATACGGCTGTTCTGAATATAATCCTGATGAGCAATACAGTTGTGCAGGGCTTCCAGAATGACACGGTTGTCATACTTTTGCACTTCCGTAGCCAGCAACCGATTTCGAGGGAAAAGTTTCTGTTTGATGTTGCGGATGTTTTGTAAAATCTCTGTCGTCGCGAGCAGGAATGGCGGGGAAAAGTGCTCATAAGACTTCTCTTCTGCATCGAGTTTCCAGGTAATCTGTGCAGGATAGGGTGACAATTTGTGTACAGCTGCGCTGTTACCGAGCAGCAGAAGTGTGGCACGTGTCAACTTGCCGTTTACCGTGATCTTCGCTTTGTCCAAAAATGTCAACGTATCCCAATCATCTATATCTTTGTACCTTGGGTTGTTGCTATGCTTCTCCTTGAACTTCTCTCTGGCCAATGTCAGGGCATCTGTGTCCAGGTCGTCGAGTGTGGCATCTTCTACGATCTGCACACTCCAGTCTTCTTCCGTCGCCTGTGAGCGGATACGCTCGATCTCCTCGATATTCAAGGCCGACAACGACTCTCCGTCTCGACCATAATAGTGCCCGTCGTAAGCCAGCGGCAACCCTTTGGGTGCGGAAGGGATCTCGAACATCACCACACGATTGCTGTCAATCTCAAGTTCGTGAATCTCTACAAAGGTGATGTTGGCTGTGATCTTGTCTGCTACCTCTTTCTTGAGACTCTCAAGCTCTTTTCTCTGGATGCGATAGGCACTGCCGACAATCTCTCTGCTTGAGTCCACCACACCAAAGACCAGCCATGCTGTCTCTTTCTGTTTCAGGTTTGCTTCATTGGAGAGCGCCGAGAAGTATTTGCCGATTTTCCTGAAATCAAAGCTGTTTCTGGCCTCTTTGAATTCGATCACTTCATTTTCGGGTCGATGGAGCAGGTTATCAAATATCTCTCGTATAGCAGGTATATTCATCGAGTCTTTTTCTCCTTTCCAGACATTATAGCCAGGTTTTTTATTGGGATATTTTTAGGGACATTTGTTGGGACAGGCATCATACCACCGCCTCCCGTACATCGATCTTCCCCGTCACCGCTGCGCTGATGAGGGCTGTGCGGCGTTCTTTGAGGAGGGTGATGGACTGGTTGGCTTTTTCGATGAGGATGTCGATTTTGGTGGTTTGTGTGTCGAGGTAGTCGGCTATTTGTTGTTGTTCGCTTGTTGGTGGTGTTGGTAATGGCATTTCATTGATAAAATCAGCACTTGCCCTCGGCATTTTAGCACCATATGTTGAACTGTCAACAATTTTTATAAAAGTTTCAGAAATCAGTGCATAAAAAGCATAAGAACTTTTATAGCCTATAAGCGGTTGATAAGCAAGTAAATCTCCAAACGCTATAGCATTTTCATTACACCTGTAAACTTTTGCCAAGTATGGACGTAGCTTACCAAATAAAATATCATGGCGACAGCATGCCACATCCTCACCCTGATATGTTGATTCCGTTTGAACATATTTACCGGTATTGCTTTCTATATTTTCCAAAGCAATAACCTTTTGTCCTTTTATTTTTACTTTCTCTGTTCTAAGATGAAGATTAAATTTCAACTTCTTAACCTCCCAATGCTCCGGCACCTCCCCCAGCCACTCAACCCCGCTGTCTTTCATCTTCACATTCGGATCAAGTCCTTTGGTGACGGCGTGGGAGATGACGGCCTGGCGTTTCTCTTTGAGCAGTTCGATCAGTCGCTGCTGTTTGTCAATGAGGGTGTCGATTTTGGCGGTTTCACGGTCGAGGAAGTTGGCGATGGTGGTTTGTTCTGAAAGTGGTGGAAGGAGTGCAGGAAAAGATAATAGGGTTGAATCTGATATGTTTGGTTGAGCGCCACCAAATGCATAAAGATTTATGTATTCTAAATAAAAACTACTTTGTAGCGTATACCATACATAAGGTTGTGAATTGGTATTTATAGTTCTAAAAATACATACTCTTTGGTTTAACAGAGCAGGAGTCGAAAGAGTATATTTCCCAGTCTTCCCTATGGTTGCCCCCGTCATCGCCATTACAATATCATTATACTTTACAATAACATCATGGTTTGTGAATAAAAAGCTATCTGATAAAAACTTTGCATTGGAGAAATCTATATCACCGGTATTTTTTATATCGCCAATTCTTAGTACAGGTATACCATTTTCTTGAAAGTCATTACTACTGAAAGCATAGCCTGTTTTAATGATAGTCCAATACTTAAGTGCAGATACATGCCAGTGATCTGGTATTGTACTAAGCCATTCAACCCCACTCTCCCTATAC
>WGDG01000151.1 GCA_015493425.1 Sulfurovum sp. | reverse complement strand
GTCAAAGATCACTCACTCTCACTCTCTCAACCAACTCGGTTAAGGTCTCTGTGTTTGTGGACGCGTATTATAGCACCGAACTTGCCTCTTGTCAAGGGTTTTTGCAAAAAATTTTGGTTTTTTTTGAATTTTTTTGAATTTATAAAATTTACATACATTATTATATACAAGTGTGCTACTTTTTGCCATTTCTAAGATTTGTTTCTCTACAATGCCTGCACGCAATACTTATTGACAAGGAGTTTTATATATGCGCAGCCTGTTTTTTTTATCACTTTGTAGTATATTTTTTTTTAGTGGATGCAGTCAGGAAGAGCCAACACCTCCATCCAACCAGGAAATAGAAGCAAAATCAGCGATCAAGAACAACCTCTGTGATGCAAAAAAAGCACAAAGTGAATATCTTGCCCTACAGCGTAAAAGAAAAGCGGAAAGTCAACTGTGATTAACCTTGGATTAATCTGACGTAATTATACTTGCACAAAAACAATCACCATTGAAAAAGGATTTACATGGCGTTATATGACAGAGACTATACAGCCGCCCGACAGACGGGTTATACTCAGGAGGCTGCAACAGTCGACTTTATGAAAAAAACCTACCAGCTGCTTGCTGCAAGTATGATCGCAGCTGCTGCCGGTGCATATGTGACAATGCCTTATGCAGCAGCAGTTATGCAATACAAATGGTTTATTTTTGGGGCAGAACTTCTTGTACTTTTCTTCGGACTGGGACTCTCAAGAGGTAAACCAGGGCTGAATCTGGCGATGCTCTTTCTCTTTACATTCCTCACAGGTGTTTCTCTTGTACCACTATTGGCTTCTTTCATCGGTGCAGGTATGGGAGCGGTTATAGGGAATGCTTTCCTAATGACATCCGTACTTTTTGGTGCACTCAGCCTTTTTGCGATCAATAGCAAAAGTGATTACTCCAGTTGGGGGAAACCGCTTTTTATCATTTTGATCGTCGTGATCATTGCATCGCTGGTCAACTATTTTCTGCTTCACAGTCCAATGATGCACATTATCATAACAGCCGGTGTGCTGGTGCTCTTTGGATTCTTTACCATTTATGATACCCAGAATATTGCCAACGGTGCCTATGATTCACCGGTCGATGCGGCAGTATCACTCTATATTGATTTTTTGAATATGTTTACCACCATTCTTCAACTGCTCGGTATTTTCGGAAACGACGACTAAACAAACCGTATTGGGGAAGTACTTTCCCCTAATGGTACCCCTGAGTCCATTCCATTTTTTCACATTATCGTACTTTCAATATGGTTTGGGTATAATCGCCCAAAATATTGCCCGCACATAAGCGGATACGCGAAGAGGATTTTATGACATCTACACTGCTAATTGTACAAATTATTCTGGCTATCGCCATCACCATCACTGTACTGCTTCAAAAAAGTTCAAGTATCGGTCTTGGTGCCTACAGCGGAAGTAACGAATCTGTTTTCGGAGCGAAAGGCCCTATGGGCTTCCTGGCCAAAGCCACTTTTACATTGGCTCTGCTCTTTATTGTCAATACGCTGGCACTGGGGTACTTCTACACCAAAGAGAACCAAAGTTCAGTAGCTGACAAAATCGTTCCAAAAAATAACAAAGTCGTGCCTGCTGCGCCGATAAAGCCGGCTTCAGATGCACCTGCTGCACCGACAGCACCACAGACTCCAGAAAAATAGACACTTCGAATACATTCAAAACCGGGAATGATTTCCCGGCTTAGCCCTTCCTCCCAGACACTATTTCCACATACCTTTCCATGAAGTACGCAAAAAGGTAAAAAAGGGTAAAATTCACTCAAATAATCCTTTAGGAGAGAATAATGGTTGATGAAATTTTCGAACATACCAAAGAGCACATGGACAAAAGTATCGAGGCGTTGAAGCGCGATTTTGCTTCCCTGAGAACCGGTAAAGTGACTACCAGCATTGTCGACAATATCAAGGTTGACTATTATGGAACCCCTACCCCATTGAACCAAGTAGGGAGTGTCATTGCAACCGATGCAACGACCATTGCCATTACCCCGTGGGAGAAAAACCTACTCAGTGACATTGAACGGGCAATCCAGGAAGCCAATATTGGTGTCAACCCCAACAATGATGGTGACTTCATCAAGCTTTTCTTCCCGCCAATGACAAGTGAGCAGCGTCAGGAGATCGTCAAACAGGCCAAGGCAATGGCGGAGAATGCACGGGTCGCGGTTAGAAATATCCGTAAAGATGCCAATAACAAGATCAAGAAGCTTGAAAAAGACAAAGAGATCAGTGAAGATGAATCCAAAAAGGCTCAGGACGAGATCCAGAAGATTACCGATGCACATATAGCGATGATCGATGAGCTCTTTAAAGCCAAAGAAGCGGATATTCTAAAGGTTTAAAATGAATATCGAACAGATTTACAAAGATGCCGATGCCCTGCTTGAGGGGCACTTTCTTCTTGCCAGCGGCAACCATTCAGCACGTTATCTTCAAAGTGCAAAAGTACTGGAGTACCCTGCAACCACTGCCAAACTTGCAGATGCTCTTGCCAATATGATACGTGAAGCCGGTATTGAAGTCGATACTGTTTGTGCACCGGCTCTCGGTGGTGTACTCGCCGGCTACGAGCTTGCGCGGGCACTTAGCGTGCGTTCCATTTTCGTTGAAAAAAAAGAGGGAGGAATGGAGCTTCGAAGAGGTTTCGAAGTCAAGTCCGGAGAAAAGATTATTATCTGTGAGGATATTATCACTACAGGCGGCTCGGCAGTGAAAGCAGCAGAAGCCATTGAAGCACTCGGAGCAAAGGTTGTTGCATTTGCCTCACTGGCAAACCGTGGTTTCTGCAAACGTGTCGGCGGAGAAAATGAAGCTAAACCGGAGTGTAAACTTCCTGCAGATGTGCCACTCTTCTCTCTGGCAGACTTTACATTTGAAATGTATGCACCGGAGGAATGCCCTATGTGTAAAGAGGGCAGCACTGCCATCAAACCCGGCAGTAAAGGATAGACGGGCCTAAAAGTTACATGCCCCTCTTCCCATAAATACTTCTCCACAATACTGGCTGGTCGTATTTGCATTGCCGCTAAGGCGGATCGTTTCATACTCCTCGATTACTTTTCCCAGTTTGTCTGCATCCGGAGCACGTCTCGTTGCCATGAACCCGACCAGTTCACCTTTATCATTACGCTTTGGCTGAATAGTCATCTCAGTCCAATAGCCTACGCCTTCTTTCGAAATATTACAGATATATCCGCTCCATGTCTTTCCGGCGGACGTCTTTTGACAGGCATCTTTAAAGATGGACTGTGGCATGGTTGGATGCATATGGGCACAGTGCGGAGAACCGATTACCTCTTCCTTCTCATAACCGCTCACTTCGATAAAACGACGATTGGCATAGGTGATGACACCATCCATATCGGTCTCTACCAGTAATGGCTTCCCCTCATA
Organism: Sulfurovum sp.; assembly: GCA_015493425.1. GTDB lineage: Bacteria > Campylobacterota > Campylobacteria > Campylobacterales > Sulfurovaceae > Sulfurovum. Next base: position 7,146 of record WGDG01000151.1, on the reverse strand, counting down.
AATAAACTCGTCCTCTTTGGTCTCTTCCCTGCTGACAAGATTCCCCGTTTTTACATTAGTAAATGTAACCATATTTATTCTCCTGCTTTTTATATATTAAATATAATAATAAATTGGGAATATTATAGGACAATCTCTTTTAAAACTACTTTATCTATCTATACACTGGATATTAATTTAGGGACGCCATACAAGGGCACAGCTTTCTACATCGATATCACTCTTTCTCGGCTTGATTCTAAACTCGGCAACTTCACAGTTTTCCACACTGTACTTCTCGCTCAACGCATCGATTTTATTTTCAAGCTCCTCTTCAAGAGCATCGATGTCTTCTTCAATGGAAGCTACACGCTCCTGTGCACGGCTCATCTCTCCCCGTTCCTTGAGAATCCGTCCGCCTTTATTAACAGCTCTGCCTACTTTGCTGACACTTGTTTTGCCAAAGAGTGCTCCTAATACAGAAATACCTGCCTCGATAATACTGCTCGTAGAATCTGCTTCTTCTTTTGCTACACGTGCTTTGGCACGTTCCAAACGTTCTATCAATACTTTTTCTTTTTTTCCATAGCGCTCTTTGAGCTTCTCTATCGCTTCTTCTTTTTTCTCTTCAAGTATATCCTGCAGGCGTACCATAAAGTCTGCCCGGCTCTCCCCCACTTTTGATTCAAGCTTTGGCACCCGGCAACGCCACAATTGCAACGATTCACTCTGATAAAGATAGTCTTTTAATTCACGGACACATTTACGCAAACCTTTGTCCTGCAGGACAATTTCCGGAAGCATCGCGAAGTGGGCACCGGTAGGTACAGTACGCGGGAAACGTTCAAAATCCACAGAGTCCTCTTCCGCATCTTCCCAGTCAATACGGGAAAGCGATGCCTCAATCGGCAGGGAGAGCATCAATGTTTTCTCTTCATCGATACCCCTGCTTTGATTGAAAAAATGTACAGTAGCTTTTGCTGCCAACGTCGGAAAGTAGTCATTCCTTCCTGTAGCATCCGGTTCAAAATACTGAACGATGGATCTGTCAACCTGCTGATAGGTCTGTGTTGTACTCTCCTTATGTATTGCATGAGCTGATGATGGGCTAAGTTTCCTTGCAAGAACTGCTTTCTTTTGCGCCATCAATGTGGCGATCTCGTCTTTTTTCAATGGTCCTTTAAGATAGCTCAATACCCAACGGGTCGTAAAGAGTCTGATGTCATCGAGATGTGCACTTTTGAGGAAGAAGGTACGTTTGGCAAGGTTGGAGAGCAATGCTTTGATTTCATTCTTGTCGAAACTGGAACCTACCTTGCCGCCAAGCCCGTCAATGACCCGTTCGACATCCTGTGTTGTCTGCAGCCGCCCGATGAACCAGGTACCGATATTGGCAAGCCCTTTGTAGTCCAGATCGACCGGATTTTGCGTACTGAGTACCACACCAACCCCAAATGCACGTGCCTGTTTGAGCAGTAACAGCATCGGCTCTTTGCTTGGCGGATTTTTGCTTGGCGGGAAGAAGCCGAAGATCTCATCCATATAAAGCAGCGTCTTGAGCCGTGAAGTACCGCTTTGCCGCCGCATCCACGCAATGTAGCGGTTGAGCAGCAGCGCGACAAAGAACATCCGTTCCTGATCATTCAGGTGTGCAATGGAAAAAATGGCAATTTTTGCTTTGCCGTCCTCATCATAAAGTAGTTTTTGAATATCAAGCTCTTCTCCTTCCAACCATGATGAAAAACTTGGACTGGCAAGCAGTGCATTGAATCTTGTTGCCAGTGAAAAACGTTTTTTTTGCGGGAAAAAATCTTCCAATGGCAACACGCCTATTCTTTTAAACGGCGGATTGATAATCTGTCCAATGATCTTTGCAATGTCCATCGCTTCATCGGATGTCCAGGCATGCATCAGAATTTGTGCGATAAGAATATATTCAGGGGTATCGAGTGAGTCAGTATCTTCCCCGATGAGTGCCAGCAAGCTTGAAGCGGCACTTTTGAGGTAGGAGGCAAGTGTATCACTCTCTTCCATAATTTCTGCCGGCGGTTTACCAAGCGAAGAGAGAATGTTTACTGACACACCCGCAGAACTTCCCGGAGTATAGATAGTTTTCTCTACAGCGGCAAAACGTGCAACCCTTTCACTGCTTTGCTGCCAGCTTTCAATGCCCTCTTTCCACATTTTGGCCACTTTTTGGGCATACACAGCAGGTACTTCGCCTTTGGCTTCTGCTTCATCCCGCACCCAGGGTTCAAACCGCTTTGCAGAGAACTCCGGATCTGTCAGACAAAGGTTCCCCATATCACCCTTGGGGTCAATGACAATAGCCGGGATATTATCGATGGCCGCCTCTTCAATCAGTGCTACGCCCAGTCCTGTCTTTCCTGAGCCGGTCATACCGATAATGGCGGCATGGGTAGTAAAGTTTTTGTTCTTCAGCAGTGTCAGTATTTCTGTTGGTTGCTGTGTCTTTTTGTCTACATCTTTCCCAAGATAGAAAAGTCCCAGTTTTTCGTACACTTCCTGCATGATTACATCCTTTTTGTGGCATATTGCGTATGGGATTATTGTACCAAAATCAAAGGCCCGTCAGCTTACCTTCCTGTCATCAGAGTGCAAAGGAAGGTTTTCTGTCTGGCGAGGGTGTTTTGGCTGTATGAGGTTCCTCCGGTTTACGGTTTCGTTTGAACGGCTTTGTTCCTTTTGGCTTTTTAGGCTTTGCTTTCTTCGGTTTTGGCTTGGTAATGCCCTGCACCATGAAACTGACAGGCTCTTTTCCTTTCTGCTGAAGGAGAACAAGTACTTTGTCGCCCTTCCAGTAAATATCAAACAGGTTCATCCCCTTCATCACAGCATCTACTGCAACCTGTTCGTCCTCTTTCACAGGAAGATGAAAATCAATTCCCTCCACCCTTACCAATGTTTTATGTTGTTTCAGTACCATCCAGCAGACTTTTGCCTGTGAAAGACCATAAAGTGAATTATTCGTTTTTTCCATACAGAGACGGTCAAATTCATCTTTATGCAGGGTCAGATTGCCGTCACTGCTGGCAATATCAAGAAAGAGTGTTTTTGTACTTTTGGCCTGATCTTTTGCTTTTAAAAGATACCCAAAAAGATGGCTGTTGGAATCACGCAGCAGGGTGACGCTTTTGTAGAGTGCCGGCAGGATGATCCCCAGCAGTGCAATAGAGATAAGTACTTCAATAAGGGTAAATGCCACGCGCTGTCGCATCAGCCGTCCATCAATCCTACCCGGATTGCCTCTTCATAGCTGGTCTGTCCGGCAATGAGCATTTGCTTGAGCTTGTCGGAGATAGTGGCCATCCCTTTCTGCTTCATCGCCTCACGGATTTGATGATCATTGAAACCGTCTTTCATCATCAGCTTCACATCATCATCCACGATGAAAAGTTCACCGATTGCCTGCCTGCCCTTGTACCCGGTAAAATCACATTCTTTACAACCTACCGCTCTGTAGTAGCTTTGGAAGGAAGGAAGCCCTGCCTCTTCGGTAATTGCAGGAGAAAGCGTTGTCTTTTCTTTACAGTGGACGCAGAGTTTACGTGCCAAACGCTGCGCCAGTACCCCGAGCAGTGTCGAGGAGATCAAAAAATTCTCGATTCCCATATCCATCAGGCGGCTCAGTGAAGAGGTAGCATCGTTGGTATGAAGTGTGGAGAGCAGCAAATGCCCTGTCAGTGCCGAACGCAGGGCGATATCCGCAGTCTCCGAGTCACGGATCTCCCCAACCATAATGATGTCTGGATCCTGACGCAAAATTGAACGCAGGCCGGCAGCAAAGGTCAGCCCCACCTTGTCGTTGACTTGTATCTGGGAAATATTATCGGCATTATACTCCACCGGGTCTTCTACAGTAATGATATTCTTATCCGGTGACGCAATATGCTGCAGACAGGCATGCAGCGTGGTCGATTTACCTGAACCCGTAGGCCCCGTTACCAGAATCATACCATGGGAGTGTGTCAAAAGTTTGTAAAGACTTTTGGTGATATCTTCGGAGAAACCCAATGATTCCAGCGTAGGAATGTGCTCACTCTGTGCCAGAATACGCATCACAACACGCTCTCCGTGATAGGTGGGGAGAATGGAAACCCTGACATCGAGCGTTTTGCCTGAAATAGAGATTTGTGTACGTCCGTCCTGTGGTACCCGTTTTTCGGAAATATCAAGGTTTGAGATGACCTTAATACGGTTGATCACCAGCCCAATGACCGTCTTGTCGAGATCGAGATGCTTTTTCAGTGCCCCGTCAATACGAAGCCGCACATCCCCTTTGCGTTCTCCACTTTCAATGTGAATATCACTGGCACCCTTCTGAATGGCCTGAAAAAAGAGGGAGTTGACCAGTTTAATGATCGGTGCAGACGCTTCGCTTGAAAGCAAATCCTGCGAATTCCGGATAAACTCCAGCAGATCCGACTCCACTTCGATGAGCTCCTCGGTTGCCGTCGACATCTCTTCAAACTCAGAGCCGCGCTGAATTTCCAAAAACTTATTCTTAAGGCGCTCGAAGCTCTCTGGATCCACCACCGTAACAGGATATTCGACTCCCAGTTTGGCCAGGTGGTTAAGTGCCTCACCCATTGTTGCCTCTTCGACAACGGCACGATTTTCGCCATCGATACGGGAGAAGAGAAGATTGTGCCCGATAGCCAGTTTGTGATTGATCTCCTCCTCCCAAAGCGGCTCGAGGTTGACATCTTTCAGACGGGGGAACAGCATTTTAAAAGGCTCCTATAACACTGTCACTGCTGTGACGGTAGCCGGTTGAAGATGGCTGTTTGATACGATGTGCCGGAGGTGCTACAGGAATCACTTCACTGACAGGCTTCCCTTCCACTCTGGCTTCTATGACTTTTTCATAAAGACGGTTATACTCTCTTTGCACCTTTTCCAGCTCATCCAGGTGCTGTCTGAGTTTTTGAAGTTCATCGCTTCTGCGTACGATATAGGGGGGCAGGTAAACTACGACATTGGTTTCTCGGTTGAGATCGGCTGTATGGGTAAAGAGCAGTTCACCCAGAACAGGAATGTCACCGAGGAATGGTACCTTGGTTACCCCTTTGCCCCCTGCATTCTTGATGAGTCCGCCAAGGATGATCATCTCACCGTTGTTGACAATGGCCGTGGTCTTCACTTCACGTTTTGTCGTTGTCGGACGGTCCGCAGAGGGTGATTCGTTGTCAAGTACATCTTCAATGACCGTGCTGACTTCCAGTGTAACCTTGTTGTTGCTTGAAAGCCGCGGCTTGACCTTGAGTGTCAACCCGATATCTTCACGGCTGTAATTGTTGACAACATTGGAGACACCCGTGGTTGACTGCTGTGCCTGTGTAAGGATGGAGCGTGTCTGTCCGACATAGATTTCGGCTTCTTTGTTGTTGGTACAGAGGATGGAGGGTTCACTGAGAATGTGTGCTGCTCCGTTTCTGGCAAGAAGATCAAGCTGTGCACCCAAAGCAAACACCTTATCGATTCCCTCATCAAACTTGAATGATGGTGTATTTTCTGTTCCGATTGGGTTCCCATTTTTATCATAAAGAGTTTTTGTCTGATTGGTATTCAAAAATGCCAGCAATGCAGGAGAAATCTGCAGGGCACTCGCACCCATATTCCCTGCCATTGTAAAGAGACCATTGCTGGTAATAGCACCACCGTTAATACCGTACTTCATCCCCACCTGTTCTGCCAGGTTCTTGTCAATTTCGACAATCCGTGCTTTGACGTAAACCTGTACCTTTGGAATATCGATCTTCCGCACTGTTTCACGGATATTTTTGATCTGCTCCCCTGTTGCCAGGACAATAAGGGCATTGCGTTCCACATCGGAAACGACCATTGCCTTGCTGGGTGCCTTGGCACCTTTCCTTGGCTGTCTGGTCGCCATATTGTTCATCTGTGCCACCAGCTTGGAGAGGATCTTCTCCATCTCTTCGACGTTGGAGTTCTTCAGACGAATCACATACATCTTCTGCGTCTGATCCTCTCCCTCGATATCAAGCTGTTTAATGTAGCGGATCATACGGTGGATATTATCCTCTTTGCCCACAAGGATGATAGAGTTTGTGGCATCATCCTTGAAAATATCAACCTTTTCGCTTTCGATGGTCTGGGGGAAAAGCTTCTTCGCCATATTTTGCGCATTGGCATACAAATCTTTGACACTGGAGTGTTTGAGCTTGATCACTGTCGAATGTTTGGCTCCGCGTTTTTCAATAGCGTGAATGAGTTTGGCAATCGATTTAAGTGTACGCGGAGTAGCGGTGATAGCCAGCACATTGTTCTCTTTGAAAGAGATGACTTTGTCGCTTCGGTTGAGCAGCGGTTTGATTTTTGCTCTGACAACAGCAGCGTTGGAGTTTTTAAGCGGAAACATGACCGTTTTCATGGTCTCACCCTCAATTTTGCTGCTGACATCCAGCCCTTCCCCCGCCGCATTACTGCTCTTGACAACCTTAAAAAAGTCTCCCTGGTTGATCAGTGTCAGTCCTTTGCTGCTGAGAATGGAGTTTGCCAAAGGGATCAGTGATGACTTTTTAATCGGCTCCTGGGATATAAAGTTGATCTTGCCTTTCAAGTCTGCATCAATCAAAATATTCTTGTGTGTGATCTTGGAGACCATTTCAATAAAGTCTTTGACACTCATATTCCGCAGATTCAGATCGACCGTTTCATCATCGGCATGTACTACCATCGTCACACAGACGAGGCAGAGCAGCAGTATTCGTTTAATTGATCTCATATTCTAACTCCATCTCTTTGTTTCCTCTTTGAATTGTCAATGTCAGCCCTGAGGCATCATTGACCGATCTATAGGCATCGAACGCTGCTTTGTAGCTTGTCAGCGGCTGTCCGTTGACTGCCTTGAGCACATCACCTCGCCGTAACCCCAGCTTGGCAAAAGGGCTGCCACGCTTCACGAAGCTGACACGAAAGCCTTCGATTTTACCGCCTTTTTTAACGTCCCTGATACCAATGTTTTTGTAAATCTCATCCATATGTGCCGTATAGTGTTCAAGTAAAGACCTGTCAACAATCTTATGGTCTCCCGCATCGGTCACTTCTCCCTGCACAGATGAGGATGGTCTGGGTATAGCCGCCTTGTGTTTGGGACTTGATACCCTATAGCTGCCACTCCCC
>WGDG01000150.1 GCA_015493425.1 Sulfurovum sp. | reverse complement strand
TTACGGCTCATCCACAGGATATGGGGGAGCTTGAACATTTCATAGGAATGCTGCGGCGCAAGGTCGATGCGGCAGAGTGTATTGATACGTTGGATCAAGGTCAAATGGGCAGACTCGAACCAGACCTTGGCATGCATCAAAAGGGCTTTTTTATCCCTGAAGAGGGGCTGGTGGATGCACAGCGCTTTATGGCATTTTCCGGTACTTACTTTGAGCGTATGCCACAAGTGAGTTTTCGAGAATATACCCCTGTAGAGAAGTTAGAAGCAGGTAAAGTCTATACCCAAGAGGGAGTGGAGCATTTTGACTGGGTCTTTGATACGCGAGGTTTGGGAGCAAAAGAGTACTTTAACGACCTTCGTGGTGTCCGGGGTGAGGTGATCTGGGTCGAAGCCAACGATATTGACATCACCCGTCCTACACGTCTGATGCATCCACGCTACAAACTCTACGTTGTCCCGCGCGGCAACGGCTGTGAGGGGATAGATCTGGAGTACTGTGCAGACTGTAAACTCTCACAGACGACAGGCTACAAACGCTATCTCATCGGTGCAACGGAGATTGAGAGTGAAGATATGTCGCCCATTTCGGTACGCTCAAGCATGGAGCTGCTCTCGGCACTCTATACGCTTCATCCGAACTTTGGTGAAGCACGGGTGGTCAACAGTGAAACAAACTGCCGTCCGGCATTCAAAGATAACCTGCCGCGCATAGAGAACGAAGAGGGGCTGACGCGTATCAACGGGCTCTACCGTCACGGTTATCTGCTCTCTCCTGCTATCGTGGAGAAGGCACTCAATGAAGGGATAAGGAGGATGCAATGACAATGATCACAGTATCGGTCAATGGTGAAACAAAAACGTTTCCCAAAGGGATCAATATCAAAGAGATGCTCCAAAAGCTCAATTTTCATGATGAGTGGCTTGGGGTTGCGGTGAACAAAGAGTTTGTTCCCAAAGACGCATTTGAAAAGACCTGTCTGAAGTCGGGTGATGAGGTGGATGTGCTGGCACCGGTAAGCGGAGGATAGATGAACACGTGTGTTCATCTATCCAGTGAAGAGTGATGAGAGAAGAGTGAAGAGATTTGGTATGCGTTTCTGGTGAAACGCTTTTATTATGTGAAGGAGTTTTAGATGACGAAGATGATGGAGACAGATCAGACGGGATGGGAGATTGGCGGTAAGCAGCTTACCTCAAGAATGTTCATAGGCTCAGCGCTCTATCCCTCTCCGGCTGTGATGGAAGATGCCATCAAAGCGTCACAGGCGCAGGTCGTTACCGTGTCGCTGCGCCGTCAGGGGGTGAACAAAGAGGCAGGTGAGGGCTTTTGGAATATTATCCGTGAGCTTGGTGTGGAGGTGCTGCCAAACACGGCAGGGTGCCACTCTGCCAAAGAGGCGATCACTGTTGCGCAGATGGCGAGAGAGGTTTTTGGTACCAACTGGATCAAGCTTGAGGTCATTGGCGATCAGTATAATCTTCAGCCAGACCCCTACGAAACTGTAGAGGCGGCAAAGGTGCTTGTCAAAGAGGGGTTTGAAGTCTTTCCCTATACCACCGATGATCTGGTCGTAGCCAAAAAGCTTGTTGGTGCAGGGTGCAACATACTGATGCCGTGGGGCTCACCCATTGGTTCGGGCAAAGGGTTGATGAATCCCTATAATCTTAAAGCGATCCGTGAAGCCTTCCCCAATATGCCGCTCATCATCGATGCGGGTATAGGCAAGCCATCGCATGCAGTAATGGCAATGGAACTTGGCTATGACGGCATTTTGCTAAACTCCGCAGTCGCCCTTGCACAAGATTCTGTAGCGATGGCGAAGGCATTTGCGCTGGCAGTTGAAGCAGGGCGCATGGGGTATGAAGCGGGTGCGATGCAGGAGCGGGAATTTGCCTCACCTTCTACCCCGACAGTCGGTACGCCGTTTTGGCACCAAAACAAATAGTTGCGTTTACAACTATTTGAGTGAATAGTGAATAGAGAATAGTGAAGAGCTGTGGTAGGCATTGCCTTGCAATGCTTTTACTAAATTGTAGGGGCAACCCCTGTGGTTGCCCTCAATGAGGATCAAACAAAGGACATCAATGCGATTCCCAAAATGTGACGATACTCCCCTTGGTATCTATCCGGTTGTGGACAGGGCAGAGAAGCTGCAGCTGCTCTATGAGTGTGGTATTACTACGGCACAGCTGCGAGTGAAAGATATGGAGGGTGAGGCACTTGAAAGGGAGATTGTAGAGGCTATTATGGTTTCCCGTGAGTTTGATGTGCGCCTTTTCGTCAACGACTACTGGCAGCTTGCCATGAAGCATAAAGCTTATGGCATTCATCTGGGACAGGAGGATATTCAGGAGGCAGACATCGATGCGATCTACAGTGCGGGGCTTCGGCTTGGCATCAGTACCCATACCCCTAAAGAGATCGATATCGCACTGGGATTTGAACCCTCCTACATTGCCATTGGACCCGTATTTGTGCCTATTTCAAAAGAACTTAAGTATAATACTGTTGGTACCCAACTGCTCAAGCGCTGGGCAGAGGCAGTGGATTATCCGGTTGTGGCGATTGGAGGTATTACCATTGACAACATTGAAATGGTAGTAAAAACCAAAGCGGCAAGCGGTATTGCGATGATATCGGGTGTGCTCGATGAAAAGGGCAGTATTTCTAAACCAAAAACCAAAGCATTGATGGAGGTCTTTTCACGTTATGGCTTCTGAATATACACCTACAGTACTCAGTATTGCCGGCTTTGACCCCTTTGGAGGAGCCGGGATTGTCATGGATACCAAAGTAGTACATGCCCTTGGTGGATATGCTTTTAGTGTGGTAACGGCAATGACCGCACAGAACTCCCAGGGGGTTTCGGCAGTTGAACCGGTAGATGCAGAGATGCTCCATACCCAACTGTGTACTCTGCTCGATGATGTACATGTTGATGCAGTGAAAATAGGGATGCTGGGATCTGCCGAACTGATTGAAACTGTTGCGAAAGTACTCAAGCAGTATAGGCTGGCCAATGTTGTTCTCGACCCGGTACTTGTCAGCTCAAGTGGCAAACGGCTTTTGGAAGAGTCTGCCATAGAGACGATGATTTACAAACTTTTTCCACTGTGTCGTCTTGTGACACCGAATCTGCCGGAGACCAATGCGCTTATTGACGGTGATTTTAAAGGAAGTGCAAAAGAGGTGCCGCTTATGGCACAGGCACTGTTTGAACTGGGAGCGAAAAATACCCTGCTTAAAGGAGGACATACCTTTGAAGAGGAGGCGGTCGATTACCTTGTAGAACTTTCAAGTATCACACGTTTTTGTTCTCCGCGTATTGAAACGACGCACACCCACGGTACAGGATGTCTGCTCTCCTCAGCTATTGCAACAGAGCTGGCAAAAGGAGAAACACTGGCTCAGAGTGTCAAACATGCCAAGCACTTCCTGTTTGAAAAATTGCAAAAAGCCGATACGCTGCAGTTTGAGTATGTAACAAAAAAACGTAAACGAAAAGAGCCTATTTTTTAAATAAGATAAAATGACTCCTATTTAAGCCTTTTCAAATAGTTTGTAATGTATAAAGTAGCATCAAACTCTCGGGGTGCTCTATGAGCTGAGATACCACCCGCAGAACTTGACCCGGACAATGCCGGCGTAAGGAAGAGTTGTACTGCATCAATGTACTTTCTCCTTTCTTTCTCCTGCATTTTTCAAGACTATTTTGAGGAAAAATCAATGAAAATAAGACTATTGCCGTTATCAATAGCTGCCATAAGTGCACTGGGGAGTTCGCTGCTTTTGGCTGAAGAGGTGAATTTGGATCCTGTAGTTGTTAATGCAGATTTCCGTTCACAAAAACTTTCAGAGACACCTGGTAGTGTATCTGTGATTGATGAGTCACAGTTGGCAGACAAGACACAAGTACCACTTTTTGAAGTGGTTGGTGCACTGCCAAATGTCAACTTCAGTGCGGGTGCATCCAAATCAAAATATATTCAGATACGCGGAATCGGTGAACGCAGTCAGTTTGAAACACCAATCAATCCGTCTGTTGGTCTTATTGTAGACGGTATTGATTTTTCGCAGCTGACACTGGGGGCTACACTCTTTGATGTCAAGCAGATTGAAGTATTGCGTGGTCCGCAGGGAACGACATTCGGTGCCAACGGCCTGGCCGGTGTGATAACGGTTGAAAGCAATCCTCCTACAAAAGAGACTGAAGGACACATAGAAGCGGGTATCGGTAATTATGGCAGTTATACATTGGGTGCAGCTGTTGGCGGGACACTTATCGAAAATAAACTGCTTGGGCGTATCAGTGTGTTTCAAAACAGCAGTGATGGCTATATGAAAAACAGCTATCTTGGCAGGGATGATACCAACAATATCGATGAATTGACCATCAAGTCACAACTGCGCTGGTTTGTTACAGACAGACATACCATCGATTTGAACTATATTCATGTTGATATCGATAACGGATATGATGCCTTTACGCTGGATAACAGCAGAACTTCCCATTCCGACCAGCCTGGAAAAGATACACAAAAAACAGATGCAGTCGCTTTGCGCTCAACCTATCGTTTTGATACGATGCATCTGGTCACGGCATTGAGTTATTCGGATACAAGCTCTCTTTACAGTTATGATGAAGACTGGAGCTACGTAGGTGAATTTGATGCTTCTTTATGGCCCTATCAGGGATTTGACTCTTATGACAGGAAGAAAAAACAGGGTGATTTCGATATACGCCTTGTTTCCGATAAATCAGGACGCATCTTTTCCGGTACAACAGACTGGACGATTGGCTTGTATGCCAAAAAATATGATGAAGATATGTACCGTTACCATCCTACTGATTACGGTGCACAGGAGCACTTTGACAGCCGTTACAATTCAAAGAACAAAGCAGCATACGGTCAGCTGGATATACATATAGATGAACGCTCCAAGGTGATTGCGGGATTGCGTTTGGAAGAGTGGAGTATGGACTATGATGATTCTAACGGTGTTGTAATCGATAATGACGAGACGATGGTTGGAGGCAAACTGGGGTATACATTCGATAGAAATGAAAATGAACATTATTATGTTATTTTGTCACGTGGTTATAAGCCAGGGGGTGTAAATCCTGGAACGACGCTGACAGAGGATGAGAAACGTTTTGGTACCGAATCTCTGTGGAACTTAGATATAGGACAGAATGCATCATTTTTTGATGATACACTTGTTACGCGTGTAAATTTCTTTTATGGAAAACGTAAAGATATGCAGGTCAAGCAGTATAAAATCAATACACACAGCTTTACTGACTATCTTTCCAATGCAGCGAAAGGAAGCTATTACGGCTTGGAGGCTCAGGCTGACTACTATCCTGTGGATGCGTTCCACCTTTATGCCCAGCTGGGACTGCTGCATGCAGAGTTCGATGAGTATACACCGGAGCTGACGGGGCGTGCCCCTGCACAGTCACCAAAATATCAGTATAATATAGGTCTGGACTATAATTTTTTGGAGAACTGGATGTTCCGAGCCAATGTCGAGGGGCGGGGAAGCTATTATTTTTCCAATACACATGATGAGAAATCAGACCCCTATGCACTCTTTAACAGCAGTTTGAGCTATATGCATGAAAACTGGACTGTAACATTCTGGGGGAGAAATCTCTTTGATGAAACATATGAGACGAGAGGGTTCTATTTTGGGAATAACCCAGCAAATGGATATATTGATGAACTTTATACACAAAAAGGCGACCCACGAACCTTCGGCTTCACCCTAAGCTACGACTTTTAAAGGATAAATTGTGAAAGTTTCCATCGATATCAGCATGTATCCGCTCCAGAGCGAGTTTGAAAAGCCCATTTCCGCGTTTATTGAAAGATTGGCGCGTGAGCAGCGGGTGAACATTGTGCGAACGGAGCTCAGTACACAGGTGTACGGTGAATACGATATTGTGATAGGACTGCTCACAGATGAAATGAAAGCGGTGTTTGAAGCGATGCCGCAATCGGTTTTTGTCATTAAAATTGTGGGTGAAGACAGAAAAGGACGCTTTTAAATGGATATTTCCGCCGCAGGTATAGCAGCAGCATTTGCACAGATGTCCGGCTGGGAGATTACCGCGACACTGCTTGGTATCGCCTATGTTATTCTTGCGGCAAAAGAGTCGCAGTGGGCATGGCCTTTTGCATTCTTCAGTACGC
>WGDG01000149.1 GCA_015493425.1 Sulfurovum sp. | reverse complement strand
ACATTTCCCTTCATTATTACGGCAAAATATTATTGATAATTATCAATAAAACAACAAACAGGTAATAATTATAGCTTTTCTATTATAAAATAGAACTAAGATATGTATATAGTATTATGAAAGATTTTAGGAGGTGGCTCCGGATGCTGGATTCGAACCAGCGACCAAGTGATTAACAGTCACCTACTCTACCGCTGAGCTAATCCGGAATGATTGTAAGAAGTTACAAACCTAAAAGTGGCTCCGGCACCAGGATTCGAACCTGGGACCAAATGATTAACAGTCATCTACTCTACCGCTGAGCTATGCCGGAACAGTTAAATTTGTGAATGGGATTATAGAGAAAAAGTCCTTTAAAGTCAAGGGTATTTAAGCCTTTTTGTAAAAAATGACACCGTTAGAGTCTACGGGTACAATTTTTCCCTCATTTTTCAGAAGCCAAAAGCGGTTTTGACTCGTTTCATCAAACAAGGCTTCAATATCTTCTTCCGTTAATGGACGCTTGACAAGAGTGTCAAGTATCTCTTCTTCTGTATATGAAGAAGGGGTGATGTGCGCTTTTTTACGTGACGCAATATAAAGTGCAAGAGAAGGGTCAAATTGTCTGCTCAAAGCTAAAAGTCTCTCATAACTGACCGGTTTGACATCAAATGCCGGCGGACGATCAATCGTACCGAGATCAATACGGTTTGGACGTAGTTTCAGAAGATAGTCATTGAGTGCCGCAATCTCTTCAGGCTTGTCATTAAGCGTTGCTACCACCAGTATTTCGATAATAAGCGAACCCCGGTAGCGTACTTTAAAATCAAGCATTCCCTTTTTAATACGCTCTACATCGATACCCTCATGCGAACGGTCAAGCTTCTTGAGACACTTCTGAGTCGCACAGTCAAGCGAGAGCTTCACCTCGTCAAACTTCAGCAGTGCATCCTGCACTTTTTCATCATCAATTGTCGCTGCATTGGAGAGAATAAGAGTTTTGGTATTCCCCTTGATCTTATTGATCTCTTCTATAAGCTCATTGAGATAAGGATAAAGCGTCGGCTCTCCGTTGGCAGTTACCGTCAACACATCGATATCGCCATGTTCATGCAATCCCTCTTTGACGGCATTTACGATCTGCTTCACAGGAAGCACCTCATCCTGCTGCACCATCGTCTTGGCAGGATCAAGTTCACAGTAAAGGCAGTCGAAGTTGCACTGTTTCTTGCCCGGGCTCAGGTCAATACCGAGAGATTTTCCAAACCTTCTTGAGTTGATGGGGCCGAAGATGATCTTCGGGGAGCGTTGAGCGTTGAGTGTTGAGTGCTGAGATGTATCAGTTGGCATAATTTCTCTTTAGTGAAGCAATCATTCTTATGATTTCTTTAAGTTCTTTTACCCAAGAAACACCTATGTCTTTTTTAATATATCTGAATCGACAACTGTGTTTCCAAACATCAAGCCGTTCACATCGCATTCAATTACCTTCCCCTCTCAACGCTCATCCCTCAGCGCTGTGTCACAGGGTTAGCCTTTTCGGCTAACCCTGTGACACTCACTCACAAAATGCTTCGCATTCTCGACAGGTACATCAGGCAAGATGCCGTGTCCGAGATTGAAGATGTGGCGTTTGCCGCCCATGATCTCCTGAAGTGCTTCGACACACTCAGTGGTTGCTTCCTTGGAGTAGAGACGGCATGGCTCCATATTGCCCTGGAGGACATATTTGTCTCCAAGTTTCTCTTTGGCGAGTGCCATCGGTGTACCCCAGTCGACACCGAAAACATCGAAGTTTCCATAGACAAGTCCACGTTCGATGAATGCCGGAATGCCTTTAGGGAACATAATAATAGGAATATGCGGATACTTCGCTTTGAGGTAGTCGGCGATCTCAATCATATATTTCCAGCTAAATTCATCATATTTGCTCGGCTCGATCGCCGCTGCCCAAGAGTCAAAGATCTGTACCACATCAATACCCGCTTCGATCTGCTTCTCCATATAGAGCTTGACCACTTCGGTCACTTTGGCAAGAATGTTGTGCAATAGTTCGGGGTTTGTATACATCATCTTCTTGCAGATATTGTAAGTCTTAGTACCCTGTCCCTCGATCATATAGGTTGCCAGTGTCCACGGTGCACCTGTAAAACCGATGAGTGCTTTATCTTCGGCCAAACGCTCTTTGATCAGTTTGATCGTATCATACACATAAGTAAGTCTGCTGGCAGCCTCTTCGCCGCCGATGAGCCTGTCAAGATCCTCCTGCGATGTGATAGGGTCGGAAAACTTGGGGCCTTCTCCTTTGACAAAGCTCAAATCCATCCCCATCTCATCAGGAATCACCAAAATATCACTGAAGAGGATCGCTGCATCCACACCAACAATATCTACCGGCTGTAAGGTAACCTCGCACGCTTTTTCAGGATCATGGCACAGCTCAAGAAAACTCCCCGCCTCAGCACGCACTTTCATATACTCTGGCAAGTAGCGTCCCGCCTGTCTCATCATCCATACCGGAGTGTATGGCGTCTCTTTGCCCAAACAGGCATCTACAAAAATCTTACTCATCAGTGGCTGTCTCCCTTATGCATAAAATAGAACGCCAACGCCAACGCCAAAATGGCACCGGCAAGCGCGAGCATGTCCATGGCACCGCCGTAGGTCGTATGCATGGCACGCTTGAAAAAGCCGACAATGAGCACCATAATGATCACCTTGGCAAGCTTGTCTTTGAGTTCATCGAGTGAATGTATCTCCAAAATTTTGGAGGCTGCACTACGCTCTGCCACATCGATTTTGGAAATGAAGAGTTCATAAAGTCCGAAACCGAATATAAAGAGCACAATTGCGATCAGATAGAGGTCAATCGCACCGATCAGTTCCGCAACGATCTTCTCATGAAAATTCGCTATATGTCCGGCGTGCCCAAAATAGTTCGTAAAGACTGTATCGGCTACATGCCAAACATCAACACTGGCAACGATGAAGAGTGCAATCCCGCCTATCATGCTAAAAATGACTGCCAGAAGCACGAAAAAGCGTGTTCCCCACAGCAAGCTTTCAAATGCATGTTCAATCATAGACTGATTTTCTTTGTCCATCACCAAATGTTCTTCTTCTGTATGTGTCTCTTTCATAAGCTACACATCCTCCTGAAGTTTGATCCATTTCTGTGCAATACGCACGGCATTCGTCGCAGCCCCTACTCTGACCTGGTCTGCCACACCCCACATATGGAGAATATTCTCGGCAAAGATATCTTTTCTGATACGTCCCACATAGGTATAGTCTGTATCGGTTGCAGTGATCGGCATAGGGTATTCACCCTTTTCAAGATCATCTACAACTTTGACATTCTCAAAATTTGCCAGTGCTTCCCTGGCTTCTTCAACACTCACATCGACGCCTTCTTTGAAAGTCACTGTAATAGACTCAGAGTGTGAACGCAATACCGGTACACGCACACAGGTAGCGGAGACGGCAAAATCGGTATGCATAATTTTGTTGGTTTCGTTGACCATTTTCATCTCCTCTTTGGTGTAGCCGTTCTCCATAGGTTTGTCAATCTGGGGAATAACATTGAGCGCTATCTGGTGGCTAAAGGCCTCTATATCCGTTTCATCAAGTTTGAAGGCAAAAAAGTCCTTCATCTGCATGACCAACTCTTCCATCCCTTTTTTACCAGCACCCGAAACCGCCTGGTAGGTACTTACATCGACACGTTTGATACCATAGAGGTCATCAAGCGGCTTGAGCAGCTGTACCATCTGGATGGTTGAACAATTTGGGTTGGCGATGATCCCGGTATCTTCCCACAGTTCAATGTCTTCGGGGTTGACTTCAGGTACAACCAGCGGTACATCAGGGTCCATACGAAAGTGTGAAGTGTTGTCGATGACCACCGCTCCAGCTTCTACCGCATATTTGGCATAGTGTGCCGAGATACTGCCGCCTGCACTAAAGAAGGCGATATCGATGTCACGTCCCTCGAAGACAGTCTCTGTCAACTCTTCGATTTTATATGTTTTCCCCTGACACTCCACTTCAACACCCACACTGTTGATACTTGCCAGAGGCAAAACAGTATTAATAGGAAACTTCATCTCTTCAAGCACTCTAAAAAGCTCTTCGCCTACGGCGCCGGATGCTCCAACAACGGCTACATTATATTTTTTCATTTTATTCCAATCCTAAATCTAAAGTATTTTGAGGGGCTTCTCCCGCCTCCTCTTCATTGTTCTCTTCTACTTCTTCGGGCTTCTCTTCTTTCTGACATTTTGCCATCGAGACAACAATGTCTTTCTTATCGACAGTAACAACCTTGACACCCGATGTGTTACGTCCTGCTTTTCTGATCTGTTCCATATCGACACGGATCATTTTACCCACACTTGTCAGACACATCAAGTCTTTGTCCTCTTCGACCAGTACCACGCCGACCACATCACCGGTTTTTGGTGTCAGTTTCATAGAAATAACCCCTTTACCCGCACGGTTTTGCTCCCGGTACTCGTTTGCTGTCGTACGTTTGCCAAGTCCTTTTTCGGAGAGCATCAGCAGTTCATCCTCTTCATCCTGAATGGTCGTCGCACCGCAGACATAGTCACCGTCAATCTTGAACTTGATCGCCGTGACCCCGCGTGAGACACGCCCGATCTCTCTTGCATCTTCAACCTTGAATCGGATACAAAGCCCTTTCTTGGTTGCAACAAACAGCCATTTTGTTTCCGGTGTTACAATTTTGGCGGTGACCAGTTCATCGTTTTCATCAAGATTGATTGCTCTGACACCATTACTTCTAATGTTTGAGTATTCAGAGAGATTTGTACGCTTGACAATACCGTTTTTGGTGAAGAACACCAGTGATTTACTCTCATCAAAGTCTGTTGTCGGAATGATTGCCATAATCTTCTCATCCGGCTGGAGGTTGATCAGGTTGACTACCGCTTTCCCTTTTGCAGTACGTGATCCTTCAGGGATGCGGTAGACCTTCAGCCAGTAGAGCTGCCCTCTGTCGGTCACGAACATGAGTGTATCATGCGTGTTGGAGGTAAAGAAGCTCTCAATAAAGTCATCATCGTAAGTGGTCACGGCTGTTTTACCCTTACCGCCTCTATGCTGCTTCTCATACATTTTCACCGGTACACGCTTGATGTAGCCTCTATGGGTAATGGTAACGACCATCGGCTCATTAGGAATGAGATCTTCAATGTCAATATCATCATAATCATCTACAATTTCCGTACGTCTTGGGGTTGCATATTTTTCCCCAATTTCAACAAGTTCGTCACGGATAATAGCATTGATCTTCGCTTCAGACTTGAGAATACCTTCAAGCTCTGCAATCTTTTTTAACAGTTCCGCCAACTCGTTTTCGATCTTCTCGATCTCCAGTCCGGTCAGACGGCGCAGACGCATTTCAAGAATCGCTTTCGCCTGAATTTCGGAAAGTTTGAAACGTTCCATCAGGTTGTTACGTGCATCTTCATCATCTGAAGAGCTTCTGATAATTTTGATGACCTCATCAATATTGTCAACAGCAATCTTCAGACCTTCCAAAATGTGTGCTCTTGCACGCGCTTTTTCCAGATCGAAGATGGTACGGCGGATTACAACCGTCTTTCTGTGATTAAGGAAAAGGTCAAAGAGTTCCATCAAAGTAAATACTTTTGGCTCTTTATTATTAATAGCCAGCATAATGATCCCGAAGGTAACCTGCATCTGTGTTGACTTGAAGAGGTTATTGAGTACGATCTCACTCATTGCATCACGCTTCAGCTCAAGTACAACACGTATACCTTCACGGTCGGATTCATCACGGATCTCGCTAATCCCATCGAGCTGTTTATCCCGTACCAGTTGTGCAATATTTTCAATAAGTCTTGCTTTGTTGACCTGGTAGGGAAGCTCATCGATAATGATGACTTCTTTGTTTCCTTTTTGCTCAATATGCGTTTTGGCACGTACTTTGATACGGCCACGACCAGTGGTATAGGCATCGGTGATTCCCTTCCGTCCGAAAATGATACCGCCTGTCGGGAAATCCGGCCCCTGCACGATTTTCATCATATCTTCAACCGTAGCTTCAGGGTTGTCAATACGCAATACCAGTGCTTCGATCAGTTCGTCCAAACGGTGCGGTGGGATATTGGTCGCCATACCTACGGCAATACCGCTTGAACCGTTGAGCAGCAGGTTGGGTACACGGGAAGGCAGTACGTCAGGCTCAACCATAGAGTCATCGTAGTTTGGAACAAAATCGACTGTATCTTTTTCAATATCGTTCAGCAGTTCCTCTGCGATTTTTGTCATACGCGCTTCGGTATAACGCATCGCCGCGGCGTTGTCACCGTCAATGGAACCGAAGTTTCCCTGACCATCGATCAGCGGCGCCTGCATGGAAAAATCCTGTGCCATTCGTACCAGCGCGTCATAGACTGCCGTATCACCATGCGGGTGATACTTACCGATCACATCCCCGACAATACGTGCAGATTTTTTATAGGGTGCACGGTGGGAAAGATTAAGATCATTCATGGCATACAGAATACGTCTGTGTACGGGTTTCAGTCCATCACGCGCGTCCGGCAATGCCCTACCGATAATGACACTCATCGAATAGTCAAGGTAGCTCGTTTTAATACTCTCTTCAATCAATACCTCTTCGGTATTGTGACCGTCTTCAAACAAATCAGCCATTCTTTTCCTTTGTCTTTATAAAAGTTTGTAAATTTTACCCAATTTAACGGATAAATGGGCTTAAAATTGATTTTAGAGGGGTTTATGGGGATTTTTATAATTTATGGGAATTTTTGGTTAACATAATATATTCGATTTTAGTGGCTGTTTGGCTTACTCCGTCATCATCGCATAAGGGCGTTTGAGCTGCTCAGTCATTTTATGCAGACTGACCGCCCTGCCCTCTCTGA
>WGDG01000148.1 GCA_015493425.1 Sulfurovum sp. | reverse complement strand
GTACTCAACCCCACCTGGACGATCACCAACAACCTCGTCCGCCGAGACCTCATCCCCGTCCTGCGCACCAATCCCGGGTACCTCAAAGCTCACAACATCCATGTCTTCCAAGGCGGCAAAGAAGTACCGCTCAATTTTGCCAAACTCGCCCGCGCGGAGCATGGAGGTGCGATCCCCTACCGTTTCGTTCAATTTCCCAGCGACAAAAACGCCCTCGGTCGGGTCAAGTTTATGTTTCCCAACAAGTACTCCGTCTACCTGCACGATACCGACAATCATTCCCTCTTCCAGTACCGTTACCGGGTCTTCAGCTCGGGGTGCATGCGTGTAGGCAAACCGTTTGACTTTATGAGGCTTTTGTTACACCGTGCCAGGGGAAGCTACTCCGAGGCACGCATCCGGAAGATCCTCGCCACCAACAAACCCACTACCATCCGTCTGGCCAAACCGATCCCGGTGCACATCGTTTACAATACCGTCTACCGCGAAGGGGGCAAAGATCACTTTCTCTACGACATATATATGTACGACCAAATGATCTACGAATCAAGCGCCGGGCACGTCAAATCCACTTTTACTGTACCGAAAAAACGGCTCACTGGTGTCAAACGGGTCGGACGGATTCATCGGGACAAGAGATGAAAGCTCCTCGCAGCGTAGCTAATATAGAAACCCAAACAGCCAAAGGGGAATTTTATTCCCAAATCCAATCTCAATATCATCTGCGACGACAAAAGACTCCTTGGCATCTTTGATTTGCTTGAAGCTTTTGTTTTTGCCTCCGATCTCAAAGAGATAACGTCCATCGACCAAAAAGTCTCCGATCTTGCTGTAGTTTATTTCGTGGTTTAGGCTGAGTGCATTGGCAAAAAACGTTTCCCGGATTGTCCCCTTCATGGGATCTTTGCAATAAGCATGATAAAGATTGGGATTGTGCAGATAGAGTTTTTCCGGTTTGGTGAAGAGTCCATCCCCTCGGTGCTTGGCTCTGAGCGCAAGAAAGATAGTACCGCGTGTAAGGTAATCCATATAAAGATAGAGCCGATCTCTCGGTATCCCTATTTTTTTACTCAGTGCGCTGATGTTGACCGTATAAGGTTCCGAAAGACAAAGCAACTTAACCAACTTTTTTAGATTGACTACGTTTTCATATTTTATGGAGAAGATCGAGGGCAAATCGACTTCAATCACGACATTGATGGTGCGCTCAAGCTTTTCAAGATACCGTTCCTGGTCAGCGAAATAAAAGGGATAATACCCCATCTTGAGATAGGGAGTAAAATGTTCAAGTGGCTTAAAAAAACTCAGGAGCGTCGTGGCAATTTGCGTATGGTCTTCAAGAATCTCCTCCAGAGTATACCTCGGCAGACTTGTATCCAGTTTCATCTCCAAAAACTCCCGATAGGAGAGTCCCTGAACGTGGACAATGACAGCTCTTCGGCTGAGATCTGCTTTGGAGTGTTCGAGCCTCAAAGCACTGCTTCCGGAGAACATCACCCTGAGATTGAGCCGGTCGTAAATATTTTTGAGCTCAATTTCAAAGTTTCTGCTTTTGTGAATCTCATCAATCGCCAGCACCTCTCCGCCATGCAACTCAAAATATTTCGCAATCTCAAAAAGGCTGACATCTGAGACTTCAATCATATCAGCGGAAAAATAGAGTTTTTTCTCAAAAGGCAAATCCAATCCCCGCAAGTGCTGAAGTATGGTTGTCGTTTTACCAACCCCTCTGGCACCTATCAGCCCTATCATCTTTTGATTTTCGTCGATGCTTTTGGCAAAATAACGCTCATAACGGCTCTTACACTGTGTGATCAGCCGTGTAGAATTTTCAAGCAGCGCCTCTAACAGATTATCCATGGAAGACTCTTTTTGGGATAATTATACAAAAAAATACTAAAAGTGTTGTGTTCGCACAACACAAATTCATATCTTTTGTATGAAATTCACAACATCAATCCTACCTCGCATCATCCAGAAGCTAACGCAAAAGATAGCCCTCAAGCTCCTCTACAATACGATCACGGATGCGCTGGGGTTCCAATACTTTTATGTGTGGTATCCAGTATTTGATGATGGGGATGATTTCCATATCGTCGGTGATCTGCACACGAACCGTCATGCTTCCATCGTCTCTCAACGCTTCGATCGTTTGGGTATTGGATATCGGTTTTCTTTTGAAGTATTTGGATGCTTCGGGAGAGAGATCCATTAGGACGGGGTATGGTTCTACCTTGTCGTCAAACCAAACCGATATGGAGTTTTCGAGCAGCTGATCCAACGGGGCATCCGTAGTGAAGTGATCTTGTTTGAATGCAATCTGGCTGATGTTTTTGAGATAATACTTTTTCAGCATATCGTTTCGATCATCGAGGGCAATAAGATACCAGAACCCTTCGTAATTGACGATCTTGAGTGGCTTGAGATCTATGGTCTTGCTGAAGGTTTCAAACGTATAGGCACACTGTATCTTCTGCTTGCTTTTGATGGCACGTTCGAGTTGCTGTACCTCTTTGAGTTTGTCCCCGATGTCCTCTATATCCAGTTTGGTATAGAAGGGATTGAGGCTTTGATTTTTGATCTTGGAGAGCAGGTGCTGTGCTTTCATAGAAAAGGTCTGTCCGGCTCCCTCTATGAGCTTCTCCATGATATCCAGTACCACGGCATCCTCGACCGATGTGCTTTTCTCCAGCCGGTACCCCTGCTGCATCTTCCAGCGTTTTTTGTCCTGATAGATGGGGAAGGACATGAGCCGTTCGTTGAAATCTCTCTGCACGGTGCGCTCACTGACATTGAACTCTTTTGCCAGTTCACTGACGGAGAGGGCTTCCCCATCATTAAGACGAGATAGGATGATGGTAAGGCGGGTAAGAATTTTGTCGTAGTCGTGTTTGTAGGCCATCTGTTCCCTCTTTATTTACGTTGTTGCGTTCGCTCATATCTGATTTATTAGTCCCCCTATTCTCTCTATAAAAACTTTTTCGGATTCGACTATCTCTTCCACGGTGGTTTTACTCTCTATGTTGGACAGGTCAATGCCATCAACAATGAACTGAGTGTTGCTATTGCCAAACCAATGGCTACTGTGACATTTGCTTTCATCATATTCTGCTTCAATAGGATACAAAAGTCCACCTGCAATAACTTCATATCCTTGTTTACTATAATACGCCATGTAGGTATTGATTTGAAAAAAATCATTTCGATCCAAATCACCGGCTTGACCATCACCTATCCCCTTTGCAAACTTCATACTCTTTGATTTTGCGTCGAGGACAATGATCTTTTTCTCTTTTTCATTTTTAATGACGATATCCGGATACATTCTTCTCTTGTAAAATTGTTCACGGTATACCTCAATCGGCTCTTCATGTTTAACCCGCCATAAATTACTATCAATATGCTCCTTCAAAAGCGTATAGAGATAATGTTCCCACAAGATAGATACATCAAAAATAAGTCCCTTTGAATTAGCTCGCAACTTATATTCTTGCGTATGATTGTATTTGATGATATATCCGGCTATTTCAATGATGGATTTAAATTCACTATAAAGCGCATTTTGGATTGAGGGATGTTGGCGTGCGTCATCAAGCGTCTTTTGATCCACAAACCGCTTGTTCGCATGATGATATATCAGGTTTCGGATACCCCATAGTCTTTCTTGTACAAGTGCCGGAAAGCGCTTTTCGACCAAGACCATTGCACCGTAGAGAACATCAAGGATTTCTTGCACATACTTTTGCTCATATGAAACCGAAGATATTTTGCCGCGAAACGGTATATCTTTTCTGATGAATGCGTTGACATCTATGCGACCTTTCAGTTTGTCTGCATGATGCTCGATGCGCTGATACGCTTTGGGCACACCCAATATGGAAAGTTTTTCAAGCTTCAGTATAAAATTCATATACAGAATCAGCATTGCCAGACTGTCATTGGGCTTTTTCTCTGCCGCATTATGCTTGTCAAGATTTAATGTCTTCACATCAAAATCATTCACTTTAGCAATCATTCTGTTCAGCAAAGCTGTGCCAAATCGGTAAGTGATATCGAACGTTTCTCCCGAATAAGT
Organism: Sulfurovum sp.; assembly: GCA_015493425.1. Taxonomy (GTDB): domain Bacteria; phylum Campylobacterota; class Campylobacteria; order Campylobacterales; family Sulfurovaceae; genus Sulfurovum. The sequence continues at coordinate 677 of WGDG01000148.1, read as the reverse complement.
AAACCTGCCCACAAAACCAAATGTTTTGATGGAAACATACCCTTCTTGATGCCCCCTTTTTATTTCAAGAAGAGGTTTGACTATATTTTCCGATCCCGTAAGCTCACAGAATGAACTGTCAAGCGTCAAAACTCCGCCGCTTGTTACAAGTTTGTATAGCTTTTTACTGTGAATCTCTTTGACGGAAAAATCGCAAAGTTCAATTTCTTTAGCCATCGCAGTTCTTGTCATCCGCTATAATTTTTCGATACGCTTCTAATTTATCTTCGAGTTCATTAGCGCCAAATTTTATTTTGCAATATTCTCTCACAATGGATTTGAGATGATAATCCCAAAGATCACACAATGCAGCAGCATAGTCACCATCAAAATAATTGATGATATTGAAATAGTAAGTATGACCCAAAGTATAGTTTTTGCCAATTTCCTTGGAAAGTTTGCTATTTAAATCATTGGCTTTTTTGATGAGACCTTCAATATGTTTCTGAAAACCATTGTTGAAAAACGGTGCATAAATGCGCAACACTGTTTCATCAAATCCAATCTCTTCCCAAATAAATCTTCGCCTCAACGCAAGGTCAAACGCATCAATACTCCGATCAACTTCATTCATTGTCCCCAAAACAATAACATTGCTTGGTATAACGAACTTTCCAATATTTTGCTCTTCTTCTGAT
>WGDG01000147.1 GCA_015493425.1 Sulfurovum sp. | reverse complement strand
TCCCTTGGACTGAGGTGTTCTGTAAAACGCTTGATGGTACCGTCTTTACCTGCAGTATCACGCCCCTCAAAAAGCAGACAGACGGCAATCTCTTTTTCGATGACGTGTTTTTGGAACTTCACCAGTTCCACCTGCAGTTCGTAGAGTTCTTTTTTGTAAATTGATTTTTTCATGCTGTTCTCCTATGCCCATCCGCGCAGGACACCCTGCATGATATAGCTTTTGGAAAGATAGAGTGTTGTGTACCAGTAGATACCGTGGCACTGCATCGGATCGAGGCTTATCATAGGTGAAAGGGGGGTTCCCTTGTAGTTCCATGCTTCTATCATGGCTGACTTCTTTTCCGGGCAGAGCATCGTATCAGAACCGTATCCGTCATAGTGTGCTTTTGGTTTTTCACCCTCATCGATGGCACGAATGGTATCGGTGATAACCTTGACCTGCTCATTGATGGCAGAAGCGCTTTTGAGGGTATTGCATCCTACAATATCGCCGATAGCAAAGAGTTTCGGGTACGCATTGTGTTCCAGTGTGTTTTTGTCGACATGGACAAGACCGTTTTCATCGAGCAGACCGGCAGTTTCCAGGAAGGTGGCTGCTTTCATTGGTGGGGTGATATGTATAAAGTCATATGGCAGTGTTCCCTGTTTTTCAAAGGTTGCTTTTTGATTGCCGGCATCAATGGCTGTCAGGCTGTCTGTGATGATATTGACACCCTCCTTTTTCATAAGTATGCGGTAGCGTTTGTCATAGTGTTTATTTTCCGAAAGTTTCCCATCTTCTGTTATGAAGCTGATTGCTACACGATCCCTGAGGTTTGCTTTTTCAAGGCGCTGGGTAAGGGTCAAAAGAACACTTTTGGCTGCAGCAGGTGATTTGGTTCGAATGCCTGACTGGGTGAAGAAAACATGTAGTTTTTCCTTTTTGGAAGCCTTTTGTGCTTTTTCTACAACTTTATCAAGCTGGAGTGAAAGCCGGAAAGCACCATGCAGATAGTAGACACTGCCAATGGCTTCATCATTCATCCATACCGGCAGCTTATCCAGATGTTCAAGGGAAGTAATGTTACTATCCAGTCCCTCTATGGCATCAAAATCAAGCTGCAGCCCGGTAGCCACAATAATGTAGTCATAATGTACCTCTTTGCCGTTTGCTTCTGTAACACTCACATTTTCAGGATCAATCGCATTGACCGCTTCTTTTTTGAGGGTGACATGCATTGGAATATAATTGTCCCGTTCGTAGGAGAGATCCGCGATCGGCCACAATCCGGTACCGAGCATCGTTAGTCCGGGCTGGTACCAGCAGCTGCGTTCCTGGGGCTCATAGAGTGTAATGACCGGGTAGGTAATGGCACGGCTTAAACGGTAAGCCAGTGCTGTGCCTGCCATACCGCCGCCAATAATGGCGATATGCAGTGGATTTTTCTTGCTGATGGCTTCTTTGCTGTTTGCTTTGGGAGCATTGGCATTTGCCTCACTTCCCATCAACACTGCTCCCGCTCCGGCAGCGGCAGTCAGTTTGAGCATCTGGCGTCGGTTCATCTGTTTGGTTTCTTTTTTCATTTCAATCTCCCTATATATCCAGTTTGCCGCGTTTGCGGTAATAGTTGAGTACCAGCATCTTGACTACATCGTTGAAGATAAACCATGCAAAGAGGTAGGCAACAAGGAAGAGTGCCCAGCCCCATCCCATCGGATAGATGAGTCCAAAACCGTAGACGGCGATGATCACTGCCGCTACGGCAGACCAGAGCGATGCGTTCCAGAGTATGGGGTTTGGCCACGGGCGCTTCCAGAACCAGTCATCACGTCTTGTATTGTAAAGTGTACCGTGCCCGGCAATGATCAGTTTTGCAAAGAAGATCGTCTGTGTCAGTTCCGCATTCACCTGCCAGACATAATAGACCAGCCAAAAGAGCAGGAATGACGAGAGCACCCCTGCTATACCGAGCCAGCTCGAGAGTACCAGCACCTCTTTCATGTCCCACCGTACCGGATATTTCCGCAATTTTGTATTGTCGTACGCGATAGCGAGGATCGGCAGGTCGTTAAAGAGCGCAAGGAGGATGATCTCTATAGCTGTGATGGGGTAAAAGTCAAAGATCGATATGGTCAGTGTAAAGAGCAGAATGACACGGATCGTTTCGGCGATACGGTAAATTGTATAGCTCTGCATCCGCTCAAACGTGATCCGTGCGATCTTGATGGCATTGTTGATAACATTTAAACCCGGTGCAAGCAGCACGAGGTCTGCCGAAGCACGTGCCGCATCGGTCGCACCGCTTACGGCGATACCGCAGTCGGCCTTTTTAAGCGCCGGCGCATCGTTTACCCCGTCACCGGTCATACCGACAATATGGTCTGCTTTCTGCAACTTGTCGACAATGAAGTATTTGTCTTCCGGGAAGACCTGTGCAAAGCCGTTTGCCTCTTCAATGGCTTTGATGATGTCTGATTCATGCTCTTTGATGCTGCCTTTTGGCAACGGACGGTTGAGCAGCAGTTTTTGTACCTCTTTGCTGATCTCTTCGCCAAACTGTTTTACCGCTTCGTCAGTAACTTTTTCAGGTTCAAGCTTTTTGTAAAGTGCTTCGGCAATCACCTCGGCAAGGAAAACGTACTCTTCGGTACTCTCCCCTTTAAGCGCTTTGATATCCCGGATATCATCCCCGATATCGAGGAGCCCTGCAATGTATTTGGCAACGGCGACATTGTCTCCCGTAACCATTTTTACTGCTACTCCGTGTGCCTTCACATCTGCAACGACTTCCTTGGAATCTTCTCTTGGCGGATCATAAAGCGGTACAAGCCCCATAAAGTGCCACTTCTCTTCTGTGACCTCCTTCCATGCGACACCCAGCGTACGGAAGCCTTTCTGGGCAAATGATTCAACCTGTGCATATGCAGCTTTCTTGTCAAAGGCTGTCTCATCGCACATTTCGATGATCACCTGCGGTGCACCCTTGGTCACCTGAATGGTTTTCTTCTCATGAATGAGTACACTCTCTGTACGTTTGCTTACGGGATCAAACGGTGTAAACTTTTCAAGTGTATAGCTTTTCAGTTTCTCATACAGATTGTGTTCTTTGAGATAGGCATAGATGGGGACTTCGATGGGGTCGTTATTCTCCTCTTTGGAAGCAAGTGCCGCATAAAAGATGATATCATCATCACTGACATCACCAACGGTATAGGGGTCGTTGATGGTCATTTTGTTCTGTGTCAGTGTTCCGGTTTTGTCCGAACAGAGCACATCCATCCCTGCCAGTTCTTCAATGGCAGAAAGACGGCTGACAATAGCCTGCATATTTGCCAAAAGTTTTGCACCGGCAGCCATGGTAACAGTCAATACGGCCGGTAGTGCAACCGGAATGGCTGCAACTGTCAGAATCAACGCATATTCAAGCAGATCAAGAATGTTTTGACCGCGACTGATACCCAGATAGATAATGATGGAGACCATTACCAGTGTTACCGCAATAAGGAAGTTCCCTACTTTAATGACCATCTCCTGAAAGTGGCTACGCTGCTCACTTTCCGCTTTTGCAACAAGCTTGACGGTCTTTCCAAAGTAAGTATTTTCACCTGTTTCAAGTACAATACCGGTGTTTTCACCCTTTTTAATGATGGCGTTGGCATACACCGTATCGTCTGTCTTGCGGGTAACGGGCAGAGATTCGCCTGTCAACGCGGACTGATCGACCTGCAGATAATCACCGCCGGGCAGCAGCTTGATATCGGCAGGAACAATATCTCCAATCTTTATTTTGACGATATCGCCGGGTACGATCTCTTTGGCGTCGATCTCCTGCCACTTGCCGTCACGCAGCACAAGTGCCTTGCGTGCCAATTTGTTTTTGAGTACTTTGAGGGCACTGAGCGCTTTGGACTCCTGATAAAAGTCTACAATGGCATTGACCAGAAGTAAAATGGTAATAATGGTAAAATCTTCCCAGTGTTTAACCATTGCGGAGAGAATGGCAGCAACTTCGATCATCCACGGGATCGACCCCCAGAAACGTCTGAAGAGACGGTGCAACCAGCTCTCTTCTTTCTCTTCGATCGCATTGGGACCATACTTTTCAAGACGCTTCTTGGCCTCTTCGCTGCTCAATCCTTGTAGCGCAGCGACAGAAGCCGGTGCATCGGAAGCTTTTCCCGACTGCGCATTTGTTTCCGGTGTCTGTTCTGTTATTTTCGGTGTTTCAGGCATTTTGTTTCCTTTCATGAATCTAAGTGGCTGCCGGTACTTTGGCATGCAAAAGCATATAAATTATTATACTTCATCATTTTACAAAAAAGTTAACACAGATCAATCAGGTTCCATTTTGGCAATCATTTCAAGATATTCATCGTAATGGTAAACTATCGGTTTTCCTGTAGGGATATCCAGTGATACAACTGCATCGTCACTGAGCTGTTCAATCTCTTTTACCAGTGCACGAAGCGAGTTCCCGTGTGCACTGACCAGTACCGTTTTTCCCTCTTTCAGGCGGGGGACAATTTCTGAATCAAAATAGGGTTTGACCCGGGCATATGTATCTTTGAGTGATTCGCTCCTTGGCAGCAGTACGGGGTCGATGCCGGCATATTTCGGATCGTTCGTAACGCAGCGGCTGTCGTTTTCGGGCAGCGGCGGAGGCGGTGTGTCCCATCCGCGGCGTACAGCAAGAAAAAGAGTCTCTCCCACTTCAGCCTTGACGGCATCTTTGTCACGCTGCTGCCAGGCTCCGTAGTGGCGCTCGTTTAGCCGCCAGCTTCTGCATACATCGATGTGCTCCCACGCCATTGCAGCAAGGGCGATCTGCTGGGTATGTATGGCACGTTTGAGCCAGGAGGTAAAGACAATGTCTGGGAAAAGCGCCATACGTTTTAGCATTTCGCCTGCCTGCTCCGCTTCCTGCTTTCCCTGCTCACTGAGCTCTACATCCGTCCAGCCGGTAAAAAGGTTCTGTTTGTTGTAGACACTCTGTCCGTGTCGCAGCAGTATCAGGGTTGCATAGGGTTTCATGTTTCTTCCTCCTCTTCATCTTTTTGTAACAGATAGATACCATAGAAAAACAGCAGCGCCAGGAATGCGATGGTCAGATGACGCTGCGTAAAGGTCAGCAGATCGATGACAGTCTGGCCGAAATAGTAGCCAAGCGAGGTGAACGTAACAGACCAGAGTGCCACGCCGATGATCTCCAGCAGGAAAAATTTCCAAAAGCTGAACCCGGAAACGCCGAGCATCAGCAGTGATGGAATATGTGTACCGTAGATAAAACGCTCGAAAACGACAATCCAGCTGCCGAAACGCCGAAACCACTTTTCTACCCGCTGCAGTTTTTTGTCATAACGGTGCAGCAGTGTTTCGGTTTTCTTTTTGAAGAGGCGTCCTGTAGTAAAGAGCAGGAGGTCGCCAATCATGGCACCGCTGAATGTGATGATAAAAACGGTAGGAAAGTCAAATTTCCCCTTTTCTATCATAAATCCGGCCAGTGCCAGGCCGATCTCCCCTTCCAAAAAACTCCAGAAGAAAAGAATTGTGTAGGAGAAGTGCGCTATAAGATATTCAATCATCACTGCCTACCCAAGATAAACTGTCTCTTCTGGTGCGACGATATGGGTTTTGATGCCCAGTGCATTGGTCAGTACGCTGCGCAAGATCACCTCCTTGTCTTCTTCTCCGTGTATCAGGTGAATGCTTCTTAGACCGTCGATACCTGAAACCCAGCGTAGAATGGAGCGTTGGTCGGCATGGGCAGAAAAGCCGTTGATGGTATGTACCGAAGCGCGTACCAAGATGTCTTCATTATATATTTTCACCCATCGCGCACCGTCGACAATGTCTCGCCCAAGTGTGCCTACAGCCTGATAGCCTACGAAAATGACAGCATTTTTACGGTTCCACAGACGGTTTTTAAAGTGGTGGAGAATACGACCTCCGGTACACATGCCGCTCCCGGCAATAATGATGGTTCGGCGGTCGTAATCGTTGATCTTTTTGGAGGCTTCTACATCAAGTGTATAGGTCAGTCCTTCAAAGTCGAAGATGGCTCCTGTCTCTTTTTTGAATGCCTGACAGTGTTCTCCCAGCTCTTCGGCATATTTGCGGTAAATATCGGTGGCTTTCATTGCCATGGGAGAATCGAGAAAAATCTTACATTGGGGCAGCTCTTTGCGGTCATGCATCTGCTTGAGAATGCAGAGGATCTCCTGTGTGCGTTCGACTGCAAAAGAAGGGATGATCACATTTCCCCACTGCTGCATGGTTTCAATAATGATACGTTTGAACTCATTGATACTTTCATCTATACTTTGATGATTCCTGTCACCATAGGTCGACTCGACATAGAGATAGTCGGCCTGTTTACAGGGTTGAAGCGGGGGCATGACCATATCGGTATCGTTTCCGATGTCACCGGAGAAGACCACACGCTGCCATACGCCGTTTTCATGGTAGTCGACTTCTATGAAAGCCGAACCCAGAATGTGCCCTGCATTGCGGTAGGTCACTTTGATGGTATCATTAAGTTTGAGTGTTGTATCGTATTCAACAATCTGCCAGGCGTGTTCGAAAGTATGCTTGACATCATCTTCACTGTAAAGCGGTACTCTCTCATCTTCTTCCTCTCCCCGACGCTGCGCTTTTTTGTAACGGGTCTGGTAATCCTCTTCCATAATTTTCGCACTGTCCATTAAGATCACTTCGGCAAGATCACGCGTTGCGGCAGTGGCATAGATCTTTCCTGTAAAACCCTCTTTGATGAGCTTTGGAATCCGCCCGACATGATCGAGATGTGCATGGGTTACAAGCAGTATATCAATGGTTTTAGGGTCAAAGTCGAACGGATCGAAGTTGCGATCTTCTTCTTTTCCCTGAAACATACCGCAGTCGATCATGACTGTCGATCCATTTTCAATTTGCAGTACGTGACATGAACCGGTCACCACTTCCGCTGCCCCGTATGAGACTACTTTTGCCATCTGCTTCTCCTTGTCTCTGTCAGTTAGGCTTATTATATCACGTTTTTTTAACCAAAATTGTCAGTTGGGTAACATAGCGCTTTTATGCAAATACGTTACAATTAAACCCAAAATAAAAAAATAGTAAGGAAAGAAACAATGCAGGACAAATATGGTTTTTTTGAAGAATCGGCTGATTTTTTTACTTCGGACGAAGCCCGTGGCATTCGTTTACAGTTTGACTATGAGAAGGCGGAAGTCAAGATCAAAAAAGCAGGCATAGAGCATACCGTTGTTGTGTTTGGCAGTGCACGCATTAAGCCGACAAGCGAAGCACAAAAAGAGATTGACCGCATTGAAAAAGCACTCAAGGAAGATGCGGTAAACGAGAACCTGCTCAAAGAACTTAACCGTGCCCAGGTTGCCCTGCGTCAGAGTCTCTACTATGAAGAGGCGCGCCGGTTTGGACAGCTTGTGGGGAAAAGCGGCAAAGGTCCCGATGACTGCAAGGTCACACTCTGTACAGGTGGAGGCCCCGGTATTATGGAAGCGGCCAACCGGGGTGCACATGATGTGGGTGCCAAGTCGATAGGACTCAACATCAAACTGCCCCATGAGCAGAAACCAAACCCTTACATCACGCCTGAACTCTCATTCAACTTTTACTACTTCGGTATCCGTAAACTGCATTTCATGCAGCGTGCCAAAGCGCTGGTAGTCTTTCCTGGGGGATTCGGTACACTCGATGAACTTTTTGACATCCTGACACTGGTACAGACGGGCAAAAATCCGCATATTCCTATTGTACTGGTTTCACGTTACCACTGGGATAATATACTCAATTTCGATTTTCTTGTAGAAGAAGGAACCATTGCCCCTGAAGACAAAGAACTCTTTGTCTATGCAGAAAATGCCGAAGAGGCATGGGAATCGGTTACCGGATGGTACGAGAAGAGAGGAAAACCGCTCTTCTCCTAAATGTACGGCTGCCGGCCAGCACCTTATTTACCGGCACTCTGGGTTGGCTGTGCCGCTGCAGCAGGCTGAATGGTTTTTAGCTTCTCATCGACTTTCGGTACCTCTCTTTTGAGTTTACTCACATCGATCTTTTCACTTTTTGGAGCTGCCGGCTGAGCCGGTGCTGCTGCTTGCGATGTGGCCGGTACAGACTGAAGCGGTGTAATATGTTGTGCATTGGTTTTTGCCTTCTTCCCGATAATAATTACCAGCCGGCCGTTGACAAATTCACTTTTTATTTTTGAATCGTCTGCATCTGCCGGCAGTGATGTCGCCTGCTGGAATGACTGGATGGATTTTGACGTACTGACCATTCCATTGGTCTTTTGCTGCTCTTCATGGACGATTTTTGCCGTAATGGAGAGCATACCGTTTTCTGTACGGATATTGATATGATTCTCTTTGCTTTCAGGAATGTTGGTTACCAGTTCGTAATGGTCGCCTTTGTCCGTAAATTCGCTTTGTGCAGAGAGTTTGTACATTCCCATGCCAGGATGTACCAGTCTTGCTGAACGCTGGTTGATACGCTGTTGCATTTTTCTGAACATTTCATCCATTTTTTGCTGCATCTGACTCATTTCTTTAAAAATGTCATCTCCAAACGGATCCTGAAAGAAAGGATCGTTGAAGGGATCGTTCACCGGACTTTGTGCCTGAAGTGATACGGCTGCCACAAGGGGAAGTGCCAGGAGGGTAAGTTTTTTCTTTAGCATTATTTGCTCCTTTTTACTGTTTTATCATACAGATTATAGAAGTAAAAGTTTAACTAAAGTTAAATCATTATACTAATTAAGCCTTAGTCATATTGTGTAAAGGTTGGAGATCTTCTTTGGAAAGTGCATCAATGGAATCTTTCCCCATGATGGCCAGCAGTGAACGCATACTCTCTATCAGTGCATCGTGATAATTGGCGATATGACGGGACTTCTCCATGACTAAAAACTTGCTGCGTTTTCCTTCATCCATGGTGGCAAGCCCGACCGGGCAGTTACGTCCTCCAGCCCCTGAACACTCGCGCGCTCTAATACAGCCGGCAGAGATCATAAACCCTCTTGCAATGTTGACAAAGTCCGCCCCGCAGCACAGCAGTTCTATGACATCGTCGGCTGTGAGTACTTTTTCGGCTGCCACAAGGCGTATATCCTCTCGCAAACCGTATGTATGCAATGTGCTGTCTGCAACCTCTAACGCATCACGTATAGGAAGTCCTATGCGGCTCATCATCTCAAGAGGTGCTGTGGCAGATCCACCGTCACCACCGTCTATGGTGATGAAGTCAGGAAGTGTTTTCCCCTCCCTTTTTCGTCTGGCCAATGCTTCGGCATAACGTTTAAAATGCGTACGGTCTGAAATGACAATCTTGATGCCTACAGGTTTTCCCGACAGTGTCTGAAGCCGCTGTGTGAAATCGAAAAGTGCCTCTTCGTTTTCTGCATAGGGAAAGCGGTTGGGGCTGATAAGATCTTCATGTGCCTTGACACCACGGTAGTAGGCAATATCATCATTGACTTTGGCAGCAAGCAGTTTGCCGCCTGTCTGCTTCGCCCCCTGTGCGATCTTTACTTCTGTCATCTGACAAAAACGCATTACCTTTTGATACCGTTCCTCATCGAACACCCCGTTTTCATCTCTGACTCCGTAGAGTCCGCTGCCCATTTGAAAGACAATATCCGGCAGTCCTTCAGGAACTTTTTCGGGGAAAATCGAAAGGGGAGCATGCCAGTCAATGCGGAAAAACACGAGTCCGTTTGGGTCAAAAATGAACGTCCCCCTGTCTTTTTGGCGAACGACCATGTTTCGATAGACTCTCTGTGCAACCTCTTCATTGGTCATAAAGCATAAGATACGGTATACACTTTTTGCAAAGAGCGTTCCTCTTTTAAATTCAAGATAATCAGCATTACAGTCACTGC
>WGDG01000146.1 GCA_015493425.1 Sulfurovum sp. | reverse complement strand
GAGCAATTTTACAGCCCAAAAAGGCTATGAATACCAGATCAACGCACTCGATACAGCATACTTCGCCATACTTCAGCAGAACCTGCAGGCTGCCCCGCATGTCAAGCTTGTCAACTTCACTCTCACCAGACCGCGCTATATGATCCAGGGCAAGCTCTACGACTATGTGTTTGTCACCGCGGCCATCGATGACGCAATACGCGAAGATTTTCTCAAACGGGTTCATCCGGTCATGAAAAACGGCGGGAACATTCTGCTTTTCCTGCCCAAAGGCGACCATACCCAACGTTGGGAGTGGCTGCGGCTGCTTGAAGAGAACTATTATGTCGCTTCCAACACCATCGATGATCTTTTTGAACACTACGACCTGCTTATCTCTAAAAAAATGCACGGCTGGGGCGGATGAAATCCATACACCGTAAAATCCGCCACTGGTACACACAACACGGCAGAACCGACCTGCCGTGGCGCAACACAACCGACCCGTATCCCATCTGGCTTAGCGAGGTAATGCTGCAGCAGACACAGGTAAAAACAGTGCTAGATCGATACTATTTCCCTTTTTTGGAAAAATTCCCCACAATTGAAGCACTCGGTAATGCACCGCTTGATGCTGTACTCAAGCAGTGGGAAGGACTGGGCTACTACACCCGCGCGAAAAATTTGCACAAAACAGCACAACTACTGACACAGGAGAAGGCAGCAGATACTGCTCCTGTGTTGCCTTCTGCTATTGACGAGCTCATTCAACTTCCCGGTATCGGAAAGAACACTGCCCATGCCGTTGCCGCTTTTGCATTCAAACAGCCCGTACCCGTTATGGAAGCCAATGTGCGGCGTATTCTTTGCCGTATTCATGCCATGGAACAGGCCGATGAAAAAGCCCTCTGGGAAATCGCCTATAGTATGGTCGACAGGCAAAACCCTTTTGAGTACAATCAGGCGATGATGGACATCGGGGCGACACGCTGTACCCCTAAAGCACCGCAGTGTGCGGCATGCCCGTTTGAGAGCATCTGCCAAGGCAAAAGCGATCCTGAGCGCTATCCTCAGAAAAAACGCCGTACCGTACCAACAAGAGAACAGCACATCATGATAAATCTTTACAACAACAAGCTGGCACTTTCGCAGCGGCAGGGAAGGTTTCTACACGGACTTTGGGGTTTCGATGCAGTAGAGGTACCGTTGTGCGCGGCAGAAGAAATAGGAGAAGTCACGCATGCCTACACCCACTTCAAACTGCGCTGCAAAGTTTATCTTTATGATGAAACCGAACCGGCACACGACCACTATTTCACCCCTCACCAGATACGCCAACTTGCTATTTCCAAAGTTGATGAAAAAATCCTGAACCTGTATTTGGACAGTATGACCTGAAGCGTTAAGAGTGAAGAGTGAAGAGTTTTGGTATGCTTTCTTTACAGAAAGCTTTTATTAGTTAGAAGGTAAACAATATGGATAAAGAGCAGGAATTTGAACAGCTGGTAAGCCGGATGCTGGAACTTTTGGGGGAAGACCCCAACCGTGAGGGGCTGCAAAAGACGCCACACCGTGTCGCCAAAGCACTGGGTTTTTTGACAGAAGGGTATCATCAAGACCCCAAAGAGATCCTCAATCAGGCACTCTTCTCTACCAGCAATGACGAGATGGTTCTGGTACGCGACATTGAGTTCTACTCGATGTGTGAACATCATATGCTGCCCATCATCGGACGCTGTCATGTCGCATACATCCCGGACGGCAAAGTGGTGGGGCTCAGCAAAATACCGCGCATCGTCAACGTTTACGCCAGACGGCTTCAGATACAGGAACAGATGACCGAGCAGATTGCCGATGCTATTTTGGAAACCATCAACCCCAAAGGCGTCGCTGTTGTTGTACACGCCCGCCACATGTGCATGGAGATGCGCGGCGTACAAAAAATCAACTCTACCACCGTCAGCTCAGCTCTGCGCGGCCTTTTCAAGCGTGACGAACGTACCCGTAACGAGTTTTACAATCTCATCAACACCCCGACACCCTCAAACTTTTAGATCTTTGTTCACTGCACCTGCTTTGGCAGGTGTGACACACACATACCACACCAAAAAACACAATAATCACCCAAAAAACATATATCACCCTTTTGCTCCAAATCTCTCATAATATGCAGGCTATTATGGTAAAATTGCGTTACAAAACACCCTAAAGGAGACAGCAATATGCATGCCGTCATCGCGTTTGTTGCTGTTTTCGTACTTGCATTGATCTTCATTTATCTCATCAAACAGTTTGCGCCGAAACTCGGCCTCATCGATATCCCAAATGAAAGAAGCAGCCACGTCATCCATACCCCACGCGGTGCCGGCATCGGACTTTTTCTTGCCGTTTTACTTTCACTTGCGCTCTTTCAGAAACAGCTTTTGCTCGACTACCCATGGACTTTTACTGCAATCTTTTTTCTCTTTCTCATCGGGGTACTTGACTACCGGCATGACACTTCTCCCAATACCAAATTTATCGTTTTTATCATCGCTACGGTTTTTCTCTCTTTTGACGGTCTGCTCATCAATGATGTGGGTACCTATTTTGGTGTGCCCATTACCCTTGGATGGTTCGCACTTCCGTTCACCATGTTCGCAGTTTCCGGATTCGCCAATGCCATGAATCTCATAGGCGGTATTGACGGGCTCGCTGCCACCGTCAGCATCATTATTCTTGGCGCATTTTTCATTGTAGGCTATCGTCATGACGATATGTTTATCATGACACTCTCCCTGTTCTTTAT
>WGDG01000145.1 GCA_015493425.1 Sulfurovum sp. | reverse complement strand
GTTGAGCGTTGAGCGTTGAGCGTTCTATAGAACAGTTTCATAATAAACCTTAAATTGTCAAGGAAAATTGACAAAAATCACGCGTTATCGTGTTTTCTTTTTTTCTTTGCTTCGTTTCTCTTTTTTCTTTGTCACGCGAACAAAGAAAAAAAGAAATGAAGAGAGAAGCCAAATACGGTTTAAAATACGAAAGGCAAACAACAATGCAAAAGAAAAAAGTAGCCGTTTCCATCGGTGACCTCAACGGCATCGGTATCCAACTCGCTCTTGAAAACCACACACAGATTACAGCTATGGTCGACCCGATCTACTGCATAGACAACACCATGCTGCAACGCTCAGCAGAACTGTTACAGATACCAATACCAGATGGGTTTCAAACTGTAGAAGATATTGCCCCTGCCTTTACCATCGAACCAGGCAAAGTCTCTGCATCAAGCGGTACCTACGCCTACGCCTCCTTCGTCAAAGCTGTTGAATTGGCGCGTGAGAAAAAGGTCGATGCCATCACCACACTCCCCATCCACAAAAAGGCGTGGGAAGAGGCAGGTGTGAACTACAAAGGTCACACCGACGCCCTGCGTGACTTCTTTGATGCCGATGCTATTATGATGCTCGGATGCCCCAAGATGTATGTCGCCCTCTTTACAGAACACATCCCCCTCAAAGAAGTAGCTGAGAGCATCAACGAAGAAGATCTGACACGCTTCCTGATTGATTTTTACAACACCGCCAAACCCAAATCCACCGTAGCCGTCCTCGGACTAAACCCCCACGCAGGAGACGACGGCGTACTCGGCAACGAAGAGCAGATCATTACAAATGCTATAACCAATGCAAACCATACTCTCAACGCTCAACGCTCAGCGCTCAGCGCTCCGTTCACCGGTCCTTTGGTGCCCGACGTCGCCTTCACCCCCAACGTACGCAAACACTACACACACTATGTCGCCATGTACCACGACCAGGGACTCGCACCGCTTAAGGCACTCTACTTTGACGAAGGTATCAACGTCTCTTTAAATCTGCCCATACTCCGTACGTCAGTTGATCACGGTACGGCATTTGATATTGCCTATAAGGGTGTAACACTGAATGCGTTGAGTTATTTGAATGCGGTGAGATACATTGTAGAATTAGGAATTTTTTCATAGGATACATTACGCCAATCTTAAACAGTAGCTTTTCGTCAGAAAAGCATACCTCAACTCCTCACTCCTAATTCCTCACTCTTCACTCTGTTTTGCCTTAGCAAAACAGCGACGGTTCCGCCTCATCATAGACAATCTCGCACTGCTCATTCATCATCGAACAGAGTTTCTGCTGGCAGCAGTCGCACAAGAAGCGGTAGTTTTGCATATCGTAGTGGATGGTATCGCCCTCTTTGAGGTCAGTATAGCACTCACCACAGACATTGGTAACACGCAGTAAAATATCTTTTGTCGCTACCTGTGTTACAAAACAGTTGCTGCTCATCGGTTCTCCTCCAGCTTTTTGATCATCTCTTTGGCTTCCTCTATCTCCGGGTCAAGCTCATAGGCTTTTTGGTACTGCTTTAACGCCTCATCATAACGCCCAAGATCGTAGAGTGTGTTGGCATAGTTAAAATAGTGCGGCGCATACTCCGGGTCGAGTGCAATCGCTTTTTGGTGATGTTGCATCGCTGCTTCATCTTCACCCAGTTTGTGCAGTGTGTTTGCCAGTGAATCATGGGCGATGTCGTCATTGGGATCAAGCGAGAGTATTTTTTCATATATCTTTTTTGCCTCATCATACTCCCTGTCTTCCAGGTAGAGATAGCCTTCACGGCGCAGCGCTTCAATATTGTTCTCATCCAAAATTAATGCACTCTGCACCGCTTTACGTGCCTCAAGCAAGTCCCCTTTGGCAATTGCCTCGTCAGCCATTTCAATAAGCTGTTCAATACGCGAACCACCCTCCTGTCTCGGTTTAGCAAAAATTTTGTCCGGACGGTTAATGCCGCCGATGCGGTCATCAGGTACTTTTGCTTCATAATCGACACCGCGCTTGGGATAGTTTCCGGAGAAAAGCTGTTTAAAAAAGAAATAGAAAACTCCACCTGCGACAATGAGTAAAAAGAGTTGAAAGGTTGTCATATATACTCCAAAATTGAATGCCGAATCATAGGATAATCCACCTTAAAGGACAAGAAACTCTTACCATCCTTCGGCAAGATCAACCACTCCATACCCTGTCTGTTGGCGCTTTGCAAATACCTTCTTAAAATCCTCCACCGTCGGTGCAGTTTCAAAGCCCTGCTGCGGTTGGTGTGCCATTTTGGAAAAGAGTACCATCCAGCGTCCAAGCGTGTACTCGATATTAGTAATGTCATACCCCTCTTTCCAGTAACTATCAATCATTTTTGCCGCAGCATACCATGTCGACCTTACCCCGAGTGCCTGTGTCCGGTACACGGTATGTTTGGCAAAGATCCCCACATAATGCCCCTCTCCGTACTCAAAATCGACCATATCATACCCGGCTTCCCATCGTGCATTCACCGCACGAATAAAATCATCCCGTTTGGCACGCGCCTCATATGCCTGACTTCCGTAACCGGTACCCTTTTCAAAAAAGACGACCCAGTTTGCCAGACCATGCTCGATATTGGTAATAAAATAGCCCTCTTTCCAGTACTGATCTACGATCTTGTCTATCGCTTCCCATCTTGAAGCCACCACATAGGTTTGATGGCTTTTGGGATTCGATTTGCCAAAAACACCAAGCCAGTGCCCGTTGCCATACTTCATCTCGACAAGATCATGTCCTGTCTGCCACTGCTTTCTAATAACTTTTCGGAAATTTTTAAGATCCATAGTGCTTTTAATGGTCTCTATCTTGTCCACTTTTTCAAACACACCTATATATTTGTAACGCGAAGCATTATACTTTGCATCGATCGCCATTGCAGAAACTGTCATTACCAACAGTACCAAAATACTTAAGCGTTTTTTTTGCATCTTCTATCCTTTCAACTGTGCAGCAATCGAAGCAGCGAGATTAT
Organism: Sulfurovum sp.; assembly: GCA_015493425.1. Classification (GTDB taxonomy): domain Bacteria; phylum Campylobacterota; class Campylobacteria; order Campylobacterales; family Sulfurovaceae; genus Sulfurovum. The sequence continues at coordinate 6,474 of WGDG01000145.1, read as the reverse complement.
CCATCTCTTCCCGCGTATTGTAAATAAAACTGTGCTTTTCATTCTCGCCGATATAGACAAATATGCCATACCCTACAATCTCTACTTTCTCTTTCCCCTCCACATCGAGCCACTCCAGACTCACCTGTGTCGTTTCATCCTCATAGCCTGTCTTGATGATTGCAGCAGGATACAGCTGCGTCATTTCCCGTGTCTCAAATTCTTTGTCTTCTATGCATATTTTCATAGTATGATTATAGTATAATCGCATTAAATTACACGAGGATACATTATGAGTCTGAAAGAACAAATCAAAAACGATATCAAAGAAGCAATGCGCGCCAAAGATACAGCAAAGCGCGACACACTCAGAAATATTAACGCAGCCATCAAACAGATTGAAGTCGATGAGAGAAGAGAGCTCAGCGATGCTGATGTAGAAGCAATACTGATGAAGTATGCCAAACAACGTGAAGATGCCAAAGCACAGTTCGCTGATGCCGGACGTGACGACTTAGTCGCCAAAGAGGAAGCCGAACTTGACATTGTCAAAAGCTACCTGCCTGAACCCCTCAGCGAAGCAGAGCTTGAAAGTATCATCAAAGAGATCATTGCGGAAACCGATGCAGAGAGTATGAAAGATATGGGCAAGGTAATGGGTGCAGCCAAAGCGAAGGTTGGCAGCCGTGCGGACGGGGGTACGATTTCGAAGATGGTTAAGGGGTTGTTGGGCTAATACCTACCCTCTTCTACATGCTTCTATGCTATTAATTATATACTATTTGACATGTGAGATGTAGGGTGTTGTCCCCCGACAACACCGTTTATGTTATGCTTTGCTTACCGTTTGTGATACTTGGTGTTGTGAGGACACAACAGCCTACACTTACAAATATATTCCCAATGTAAGAACAAAGAGAAAAGAGCTCTACAAAATAAGAAAAACAACCATAATCCCTACTATCAGCAATAAAATCCCCATAATAATCCAAGTAATCTTGTTTATGTAACTTGGGGTATCTGTTCCATCCGGATTATTGAAGCCATCTGGGAGATCATCTTCGATAGTTGCAATGACACCATTGATCATAATAGCTCCGACAGCCATAGCAAAAGCTATCCAATAGCTAAACCCAAAAAAATAGTTTATTCCAGCAGCAATAATAAAAATGATCAATAAAGATATTGCTACTAACTTAATATCGACCATATTCTATTGATATCAATCTGATACTTCACCATACTTCACTGCGTTGATCGCCGCGGTAATATCATCCTGACGCATAAAGTGCTCCCCTACCAAAAAGGCGTCCGCACCCATTTTGGAAATTTCCACAACCGTTTCATGATCGTTGATGCCGCTTTCGGCAACGATGATTTTGTTGTTTGGAATGAGCGGAATGAGTTTTTCGGTAAGGCGCATATCCATCTCGAAGGTCTCAAGATTGCGGTGGTTGATACCTACGATTGTTGCACCGGCGAACATTGCTTTGATAAGATCGGCCTTGTCGTGTATCTCGACAAGCACTTCAAGCCCGAGGTGAAGGGCATATTCATAAAGCTCTTTAAGTTCTTTGCGGGAAAGTGCCTTTGCGATAAGCAGAATATAATCTGCCCCAAATGCCAATGCTTCGACGATCTGGTATTTATCGACGATGAAGTCTTTGCGCAGCAGCGGGATACCCACATAGCGACGTACCATGCCAAGATATTCCTTGTCTCCCTTGAACCAGTGTGGCTCTGTCAGAATCGAAAGCGAATCTGCTCCGCCTTTTTCATATGCCTGTGCGATGACAACAGGGTCGAAGTCTTCACGGATGATTCCTTTGCTGGGGCTTGCTTTCTTTACTTCGGCGATAATACGATAGGGGTTTTCTGGTGTAGAACGTAGAGCGCCCTGTACATCTTTAGGCACAAAAGGGTTGAACGCCAAAGAGCGTCCAAGCCACTCTACGGGGTATTCGACTTTACGCTTTTCAAGATCAGCTTTTGTCTTTCGGATAATTTCATCTAAAATATCTGCCATACGTTGTACTCACTATGAATTTTTGCGTATTATAGCGCAAGGAAGAGAGGTAGTCGCTGAAGCTCTAATGTTTCGTAGAGTAGTGTTTCTTACACTTTTTGATTGCATCCCAGTGTGCCGTAATTTCAGGCTCTTTAAAGCCTTCCTGGGCAATCACTTTTTCCATCAGGTCATACGCCTTGTCACACTTTTTCTGCTTATAATAGCCCCAGGCCAGAGAATCAAGATAGTAGGTGTTGTCCGGCTGCTGTTTGAGGGCATCTTTCAAAATGCGCATCCCTTTTTTCACATCAATATCTTTGTCGATCAGCGTATAGCCGTAATAATTCAGATATATGCTGTCATCCACCCCCAGAGAAATGGCCTTGTCGAAGGTCTTGACTACCTTGGCGATCATCGCCGCATCATTCTTGTCTTTTGCCTTTTCGTAAGTCAAAATCGCTACTTCTGCCAGCCACTTTGGGTCTTTCTCTTTCTCATAAAACTGCTGGGCAAGCGGCAGCGCTTTATCGAACATCTTCTGGCTTTTGTACAGCTGATAGAGGATCTTCTCTCCGGCCTTTTGCGCTTCAAGATACTTGATAGCCCCCTTGATATCCCCTTTGAATGCATACGCTTTGACGATTCGGTCAAGATACTCCGGGTTTTTATCATGCGCATAAAGTGCCTGATAGACGGAAATCACACCATCGACATCATTCTCTTTTACATAGAGAGAGAGGAGTTTGAAATAGAGCATATCAGAGTTAACCACATTCATGCGCCGGTGCGTCTCCAGCAGTTGTATCGCTCTTCGCCGCTCGTGGGTATACTCATCCATAATTGCTGCCATACGCAATAGAATATCTTCACTGTTTGACTCTTCATAAGCGCGTTGCAGCAATTGCAGGGCTTTCTTAAACTCACCCGCATACAAATACGGATTGGCAGCCAAATCAAGATCGGCAGCCTTGTTGGAACGTTCAAGGAGATAAGATGCCTCTTTCTGTGCTTCTTTGATCTGCTGATTGGTCAGATAGAGCGGAATAAGCAGCCGCTTGACTGCCAGTATATCCGGGTGCTTTTTGTCAAATGCTTTAAGACGGACAATACTTTCCGGAATATGTGTTCTGCCAAGCAGTGATGCAGTCACTTCACGAAAAAGATACTCTTTCTCACCGGTCATATCGTATAGCTTTGCAAAGACTTCACGGCTTGGCTCATACGCCTTGTACTGTGCATAGAGCAGCCCGCGCACGATCAATTCATCTTCACTGATCATAGGCAGTGTTTTGGCCTGCATGGAAGAAATGCAAAGAAAGAAAACAGCAACAGTTGCGAAAATTATACGATACCGGGACACTCTTTTCTTACCTCATCTTCATCATGTTTGAACTGTTCCCAAAACGGAAAAGTACGGCACTGAAGCGGCCGAACCGGATAGATGGAACAGCAGTTGTTTGTTTCATCAAAAAAAATACAGGCATAGTTGTCAGGTGCCAGCATCTTCTCTGTAAGCGAATAACGGTGTTTGACTTTTCTAAGATACATTGTAGCAAATTCTTCCACCGAAAGGTTAACAAACGCCGCCATATTGACAATCTCATCATACTTCGCCCAGATATACCCGCTCTCACCCGTACAGCAATGCCCGCCACACGCCTCACACGCAGAGGGATCAAACTTGTAGCTGTACCCCTCTTTTTCCATCAGATTCTCATTCATATTTTCCACCCATAAATTGTTTTTTTGGTACGCAAATACGCACCCTACATAATCAAAGCATTACAAAGCAATGCATACAAAAATTCCTAATTCCTAATTCCTAATTCCTCACTATCAAAGCATTCCGCTTTGATACTATGCGTCCCCGCCCTCTCAAACGCCTGCTGTGCTGCAGGGAGATAGTTGCTCTGCTCATCAAAGACAATCAGCGGCGGCAGCACCTGTGTCATCGACTTGGAATTGTTGCGCGCTGCGATCAGCACCAGTTTGGACTCACGGTCGATCTTGGAGTGGACAAACCGTATCTTTTCAGGGTTGATGCCGTAGTGTTTGAGCCACTGCATGAGCAGATCGATCTGCTTGGCATCATAGCAGAAAATAAACCACCCTTTGGGACGCAAAAAGGTCTTTACCCGCCGGATAAACCGTTCGACAGGCAAATGGTGCGCATAGCGGGCAATATTGAGATGGGTATCTTCACTCTGTGTCACCTTAGGATCATAAAAAGGCGGATTTGAAACAATATAGTCAAACCGCTCCTCGCTCTGAAACTCGGTAAAATCCCCAAGATGCGGTGTCACATCAAGGTTATTTAGCCTAAAGTTGTGTGCAGCATAGGAAAGCATCCTTTTCTGTTTGTCGATGATATGTGTCTCTGTCTTAAAATCACGCGTCAACAGCAGTGAAATAATGCCCACTCCGCAACCTACATCGAGCAGTTTCCCTTTTGGCTTGAATTGTGCAATGAAGTCGTAGAGAAAAATAGAGTCACTGTTATAACAGTAGCCGGTGGTGGGCTGATAGAGAAACACTCCCGCTCCTAGTAGGAAAATATCGCAATTTTACTATATTTTCTGTATAATCGCGGTAATTTTAGCACAAGGAGGCAGCCGTGAACGAAGAACTTGATTTGCTCAACCCTCCTTCTACTGACTTTTCGATGCTCGATTATGATTGTGCCTATCTGCCCGGCCGTTCGGTGCGGATGCACTACAAATACGTCCAGAATGCGTCGAAAACCTTTGCAACCGCCGTCATTCAGCGCGGCTGGCGCCGGTTTGGAAAATACTTTTTTCACCCCATTTGCAACGGCTGTAACGAGTGCAAAAGTGTGCGTATCGATGCAACGAACTACTCCTTCAGCAAATCAGAGCGCCGCACTGTCAGACGTAACGAAAATACACAAATCATTGTCCAAAAACCGACACTCACACAGTCGCACATTGACCTGTACAACAAATACCATGCTTTCAAACACGAAAAGGACGGCTGGAGTTTCAGAAGCATCTCACAGCGTGAATACCACGAAAACTTTGTTGACGGTGCGCACGATTTCGGCAAAGAGGTGCTTTACATCGTCGACGGTAAACTGGTCGGCGTCGACCTCATTGACATCCTCGATGACGGCATCAGCGCCATCTATTTCTACTACGACCCCGATTACGGGAAACTCTCTTTAGGCACCTACTCCCTACTCTACCAGATCAAACTGGCAAAGATCCTCGAACTCCCCTACATTTATCTGGGCTACTGGGTCGACGGCTGCCAAGCCTTTGCCTACAAACCGAAGTTTCAGCCGCAGGAGATTCTGGACGGATTCCCGCATATCACAGAACTGGCTTCGTGGGAGAAATGGAACCAAAATTAGAAATTAGAAATTAGAAATTTTGACTTAATGGAAAAAACGGGTTGCTAAAAACCTAAGCAAAGCACGGTATCATCGGACTTAAAAAGGGATTATTTACAATGCGCTGTAAAAAAGTGCCCAAAATGCCTTTCAAACCATACAAAAAAGAACGGTCACCATAGAGGGATACAAAAGTATATTTGCCTTGATTGTAAGCATAGTTTTTCCTCTCAAAGACGTTCTGATAAACTTCAACAAATAATCTTCAACCACTATTTCTATCATAGACAAACAGCGCAGGAACTGGCTCTAAAATATCACCGTAGTGAACGATGGATCAGAGAGCAGATTCATGCATACAAAGTAACTATTAAGCAGCGTATTCCAAGAGAGGTTACATTGGTCATGGATGCCACTTTCTTTGGTAAACGCATAGATAAATTTGGTCTGATTGTTGCCAAAGATATCACTACACTTGAACCCATCTCCTACCACTTTATTCAAACAGAAAATCTTTCAGAGTATAGCAGGTTAAAATCTTCTATCCTCTCCCAAGGATTTAGAATCCAATCAATCACTATAGACGGTAAACGTGGGCTATTTAGCTTGTTTGCAGATATCCCGGTACAGATGTGCCACTTTCATCAATAGGCTATTATTACGAGATACCTTACCAGAAAACCCAAGCTGAAAGCCTCAATAGATTTGAAGCGGATCACCGGATATCTTGGGGATGTATCAGAACAAAGATTTGTGATGCTGCTTGATAGCTGGTACAATCGACATAAAGCATTTTTACAAGAGAAAACTTACAATGAAGAAACAGGGAAATGGCACTATACCCATAGACGCATACGGTCTGCTTTTAGAAGTTTGAAAAGTAATTTGCCTTATCTCTTTACATACAAAAATTACCCTGATTTAAACATTCCAAATACAACTAATGCTTTAGACGGAGGACTATTCTCTCCTATGAAAATGTTATTGAAAGTTCATCGTGGCATTGGTATCGAGATGAAGAAGAAATTGATCACAGATTATCTAGAAAAACAGGTCAAATACCAACCCGTTTTTTCCATTAACTCTCGTAATCTATGAAAAAAACTTTTTTTCTCTTTTTAGTCCTCTCTTTTATTAC
>WGDG01000144.1 GCA_015493425.1 Sulfurovum sp. | reverse complement strand
TTCTCCGGAGCGACTAGAGGAGCCAGTATTGGGCATGTCAGTCCCGAGGCAGCCGAAGGAGGGATGATCGCCCTTGTTGAAGATGGTGATGAGATTCACTTGGATGTCGATAACTATATTCTTGAAGTCCATCTAAGTGATGAAGAGATTGCTAAACGCCGTGCAAACTTCACACCGCTTGTTAAGCCACTCAAAAGCCGCTGGCTTAGACAGTACCGTGCATTGGTTACTAATGCCAGTAATGGTGCAGTGCTTGAAGCGGAGTAGTCCGTTTTACGTTAATATCCCGTATCAAGAACGGGATGACAAGTATTCCGATTCGTCATTCCTGCAGAAGCAGGAATATACTCGTTAACCGATCAAAAGGTGTCAAAATACAGGATCAAGTCCGGGTGACGTGTGTTAGATATGCTTAGACAGCAAAAAGTTATCTATCATTTTGAATACAAGTGAAGAGAAAAGAGTGGCTAAAGTAGTGTGCAGGAGAGAATCTCCCGCTTTAAAGCAGTAAATGTTTACTTACAGTGAAGCAACCCTGCGTGCACCTTTGAAACGCTGAGAGTAGAACGGCTTTTTGAGACTGGTGATAATTACTTTCTTCTTAGCCGAACTTGCATGGATGAACTTACCGTTTCCAATGTAGATACCGACATGATTTACATATCCTCTGCGATGTTTGGATGTATCGAAGAAGACAAGATCCCCAGGTTTGAGTTCACTGCGCTTGACAGGTTTTCCCACCTTGGATTGCTCAATGGCCCGTCTCGGAATTTTGATACCATTGGCCTTACATACATAGGTGGTGAGCCCAGAGCAGTCAAAGGTATTTCTCTGCCCGGTTGCACCCCATACATAGCGTCTCCCCAGTTTTTTCTTTGCAATTTCAATCATTCTTTTTGATTTCTTTGAAAGCTTTCCATTGAAATGGTCACTGCCAAAAACAAGATCGCTGAGCGTAAATTTTCTGGACTTTTTGACATGAACCTTCGCTATCCTGCTCCCTCTTGCATGTTTAAGTGCATTTGCCAATTTCTTGTCTGACTTTTTTGTTGTCTTTCTGGCAACTCCTGTTTTCTTTGCAGTGTGGTGTACACTGGTTCCCGGGATTGCAAGTGTGTGGCCGGGTTTGAGTGTCGCATCTTTCTTCAAGTGGTTTGCTTTTGTGAGTGCAGCGAGTGTAATATGGTGTTTTTGGGCAATTCCAGAGAGTGTATCACCGCTTTTAATGGTATAGTGTACAGCTTTTTTTGTAGTGTGTTTGGCAACCTTTGTATTTTTTGTTGTAGGCACTTTAATGGCTTTGCCAACTTTGAGTATACTGTTTTTCTTGATGCCGTTGAGTTTACAGAGTCTGTCAACAGTTGTATGATTCTTTTTTGCAATGGTGTAAAGAGACTCTCCGCTTTTAATGGTATGTTTGGTTGTTTTTGTCGCAGCATGCGCAGTAACAGTAGCGATAGAAATGGGAAGCAGTAATTTATAGATACGTTTCAATTCAATCCTCCTCAAGATCAAAAGTGGTTAATTCTTCCAGCATAATATTCTCATACTAAAAAATATTTAACCAACTGTTGTAGCATTGTAGCTGTATTCGATTAATAAAAAATAAATGAACAATTAAATATAACTGAATGGAATATTTATGTTCATCCAACTTTAAGAGAGATTAAAAATTGTATTAATGGACAGTACATCAATATTGGCAACCTGGCGATCTGCATGAGACCCATGGCTTTCCGTCCCCTCCTCGCAAAGAGTTTGGCTTTTTCAATATCTCTTACAAAAAATAATAACGTTTCTTAGATTAAAAAAATAAAAATAATGTAGGTTATCGTGTGGCTTTCAGGGAATAGATTGTCAGTATTTTGTTGTACGTATGAAGAGATTTTTGTCAGATGCATGATAATGGCAGGCAGGAAGGGATTCGAACCCTCGAGGGCTATTAACCCTACACGAGTTCCAGTCGTGCGCCTTCGACCACTCGGCCACCTGCCTATAGCCTGTACATAATGTATGCGAGTATACAAAAGTACCTCTTCCCAGATGGCTGCGGCACACGAGAAAGAGGGGTGGGCTGCTACGTTCCCGTCCTGACCCGTTGTCCCTCAGTCCCGTTGCACAGGTCTGAAAAGAGGCACGCGAATTATAGCAGAGGGAAGCTTATAGCAATATACGGTGGGTATACAGAGCCTTCAATCCTCCATCTCTGTATGTGCAATACTCCATTCATTAAACGGTACTGCCTCAAAGTGCAGTTTCTCAATGTCGAAGGCATAGCTGTTTGCAACGGTGACAATGGTAATTTTTGTAATGCCGTGTTTTTTGTAGATGGCAAATTTTTTCTGTGATTTGACCCAGATGCTCTCTTCACTTTCAAACGGGGCAGGGATGATCAGCTCATTGTCAGAAGTGATGTAGCCGTGTATCCCCAGTGTTTTAAAGACAATGCCGTGTTTGATGAGTGTCAGTGCAATCATACTGTCAAACTGTGTGCCAAAAGGCTGATGGGCAGTGAGGTATTTGACAAAGGCGAAATCATACATGATCATTTTTTTTCCGCTGCGCTTGATGGCATTATCGATGAAGTAGAGCAGTCCCTCCTGTTCAAAGCGCCTGATGGCACTGTAGACAAAATCTTTGGAGATACGGAAGTACTCCTTGGTAAAGGTATAGATCTGATGCACGGTCATTGGCTGTGTATTGTAACGGGCGAGTATGAGGATGAGTGACTGTTCATTAGGAGAGAACTGTTGCTGGAAAAACTGTTTCATCTTCAGCGTTGTGTTTTGGGTATGCCCCGCCATGGCAGGGAGCGTTCCGGCTTTGAGGAAGTGGTTGAAAGCAACCGAAGCGGAACTGCTATGTTCAAAGGCGATGAACTCCTCATAGTCAAGCGGAAAGAGCCGGATGTGCTGATAGCCCCTCTCTTCGACAGGGGTTCGGCTGATGAGGATAATCCGTGCAATGTTTGGAAAAATATCTATCATCCCCGGTTCATAGTGGTCGAGTATAAGTTCAGTGATCCCATACTCCTCAATGAATGCCTGAAGGGGGAGGGTGTCAAGGGTGTTGAGGATGAGGTTGGGATCTTCAAGGTCAATGTAGAGGGTGTGTTCGTCCCTGTTTTTGAGATAGTCCAGTACCAGTGCGGTTTTGCCGCATCCCCTTGCACCATGGAGGTTGATATTGCCATCTTCTGGCAGGATAGTCTTACGTACAATATAGTGGTCATTTTGGGGAGGATGGGTGTGATAATGTTCAAGCAAATCCATACAAATACCTATAAGTTTCCTTTTTATAAGGAAATAATTTTCAATATTGTACCATTTGGAGGCTAAAAAGTATTGCACCTTTGAGAAAGTTTGGATATAATTCGCGTTCCTAAATTTATGTTAGGCGTACCAAAAGCCCCCTAAATCGGACGTTTCGGGTATGGCTAACGAGTTCTTTAAAGGGTAAAAATGGAAAAAATCAGATTGAAGCTTAAAGCTTATGATCACCGCGTGTTAGACAGATCAGTTGCTGCTATCGTAGATGCAGTCAAGCGTACAGGTGCAGAGATTAGGGGGCCAATTCCAATGCCAACTAAGATCAAGCGTTATACCGTATTGAAATCGCCACATGTGAATAAAGATTCTCGCGAACAGTTCGAGATCAGAATTCACGGAAGAATGATCGACATCGTTTCAGCCACTTCCGACACCATCGACTCATTGATGAAGTTGGATCTTGCGCCTGAGATCGAAGT
>WGDG01000143.1 GCA_015493425.1 Sulfurovum sp. | reverse complement strand
TATTTATTCATATCAAGAAGCTTGTTCGTATCGCAGTAAAGACCATCGGAAATATCCATACCGCTCCTGAGATATTCTCGTGCCGCATAGATAAAATCAGCCCGGAGCTGCGGCTCGTAAAAGCATGAATCGGCTGCAATTTTCTCTCCCCGGAAAAGTGCATCGAGCGCTTTTTTGCTCTCACCGAGTGTCCCGGTATAGGCAAGCAGATCACCAGGTTTGAGTCCGCTTCTAAGTAACGGGTTATCACTTTCTGACACCAGTGCAATGCTAAGATGCAGTTTCTCTCCCCCGATCGTATCACCTCCGATGATCTCGCAGCCAAACTCAGATGCTGTGCATTCCATACTTCCCGTCAGTTCATCGATCTGGGATGTCGTCATTTCAGGCGGTATGCAAACAGTCACCAACGCATATTTGGGGTGTGCATTCATCGCTATGGCATCGGAGAGGTTGACCAGCATCGCCTTGCGTCCAATCTGCGCCATGTTCATCCACTCACGCTTGAAATGGCTTCCTTCGAAAAAAGCATCCATGCTGTAAAGTGTACGCCCTACGACTGCAGCATCGTCACCGATATACCCGGAATTTAACTTGCCTATCAAATAGGCTTCTTTGTCTATCATTGTCAACCGTTCCTACTATTATTATGTATCAAAAAGGTAATACCTCAAATATTACATTGCAAAATTGTAACATACCAACCTCTAACTTGCTGCTATAACACAAACACACTCCATGTTGGAAGTATTGCACGCTATAATTTACCTAACTTTATATAATGTAAAAACCAAGTTCACACAAAAGGACACCCCATGGAGCACACTCTTACCCTCAAGGCATTCTTTTTCAATGCCAAAACCGATTACCTTCCCTACTATAAAACATTCACGGTTACACTTGATGAAGATGCTACAGGCATTGCACTCCTGGAAACGGTCAAAGCACAAAACGAAAACTTTGCCTACCCGGAAGAAAAACTGATTTTCAAGATCAACGGATACGTTGTCACAGGTCAGGAGCGTATTGGAGATATTGTTGAAAAACTCGGTACCCAGCTGCAAATAGACCCGGTACTCTCCTACCGCTCCAATCACTGCCTTGTCATGAATGACAATGATTTTACAGAACGCTTCAAACTGCTTGAACCCTATGCCGATGAAGAAGACAAAGCCTACTACGAAAGTCTCTATGCCCTGCACTACGCTTCTGAGAGTTCAAAGTTCAACCATGACTACATCGGTGATGCCATACTGCTGCTGGCACACAGAATGATCAAAAACGGCAATCCGCATAAAGCAGAGATCCTTGCTGCGGTCAATGATCCGTATGACGGGCTCAATGCCTGTGAATATGAAAACAATCTTTTTGAGGCAGAAGATCATACGGCTGCCATTGAAGCTCTGCGCGGACACACTGAACGTCCGGAGCCAAACCGTTTCCTTGAAAAAATGAGCCAAAAGCTTTCACGTGAAGCGACAGCTGCCTACAGTACCGATACCGTAAAAGGAAAAACGGCAGCATTCTATGCAGGAGGAGCCGCGCTGCCTACGCAAACGGAAGTCTTTGAAGCAATTGAAAATGCCGGAGGCCGTGTCATTCGCTTTGAGCGCGAAAATAAACTGTGCGGACGCACGATCATCGGATATCAGGAGAGCCTTGCATTGCAAAAAGCGGGAACGACACTGCTTCAGGCATTCGACAACGGTGCAGAAGTGCTCATTGTCGCAGATGAAAACGACCTGGACTTCTTCAACCGCCACTATAAAGCTATTGAAAAACGCATCGGCAGAGAAATTCCGTTTGCTCTGCTCTCTTTTGAAACCTACAAAAAGCTTGCCCAAACCGAAAATGCCGCCTAACTATTCACCCTGCTTATTATCTTTATCAATCTTCCTTCCGCATTGAAACAATCGGGAGGAAAATGCGTAACAACTACCTTTACATTTAATCTTTTTGTCCTTTGTGTTAATCCGTTTAATATGAAGCGGACGCTATAATAGATGGAAATCTGACACAAAAAGGACGCAAGCGTTATGGACGTTAAAATCTACGAATACGATGCTGTGATCGTCGGTGCCGGCCTCGCCGGTCTTGCCGCTGCCAAGGAACTTACCGAAGCAGGAAAGAAAACAGCAGTCATTACCAAACTTCACCCGCTACGAAGCCACTCCGGCGCGGCACAGGGAGGCATCAATGCCGCTCTGGGCAAAGAGGACTCAGTTGAGCTTCATATGTTCGATACAGTCAAGGGTTCAGACTACCTGGCAGACCAGGACGCAGTAGAGCTGATGTGTACCAAAGCCCCCGAAACTATCCGCTGGGCTGAGCATATGGGTGCTGTCTTTTCAAGAGATGAAGAGGGCAACATTGCTATTCGACCGTTTGGAGGCCAGAGTAAGCCGAGAGCCTGCTATGCCAAAGACAGAACCGGGCTTGCCGTCCTTCAGGCGATCTACGAGCAGGCATTCCGTGCCGGTATCGAAGTATTTGACGAGTGGTACTGTGCAGACCTGCTTTACGAAGACGGCAAAGCGTACGGTGTATCGGCATACAACATCCGAAACTCCGAACCGGCTATCTTTAATGCCAAGCTGGTCATGTTCGCTACAGGCGGCCATGCGAGAGCTTACCGCTTCAACTCCAACGCACATGCCAACACCGGTGACTCACTCTCTATCGTAGCACGTCACGGACTGCCACTGGAAGATATGGAGTTCGTGCAATTCCACCCAAGCGGTCTTGGCGGATCGGGTGTCCTCATCTCCGAAGCGGCACGTGGAGAGGGAGGACGTCTCTTCAACTCCAAAGGTGAGCGTTTCATGGAGAAGTATGCGCCTAACGCACTTGAGCTTGCGTCACGTGACGTTGTCAGCCGTGCTATTATGGAAGAGGTACGTCAGGGACGCGGTGTCGGGAAAGACGGTCAGTCGGTCAACCTCGACCTGACCCACCTGCCAAAAGAGATCATCCTTGAGCGTCTGCCCGAACTGCGTGAACTTGCCATCGCTTTCCAGGGACAGGACATGCTCAAAGAGCCCATCCACATCTCTGCAACGGCACACTACTCGATGGGTGGTATTCCTACCAACATCAACTGTCAGGTACAGAAAAATGCCAAAGGTGACCTCGTAGAAGGATTCTATGCAGCCGGTGAGTGTTCATGTGTTTCCGTTCACGGTGCCAACCGTCTGGGGGCAAACTCCGTACTTGAGGCACTTCTCTTCGGACGCCATGCAGGAGAGAACATGGTCAAAGCACTTGACGAAGGTGTCGAGATGAAAAAAGCAACCAAAGCCGATGCGGACAGAATGCTCGAAGAGCTGACACGCGTCAAGACCTCCAACGGTACAGAGAGTGTTCCGGGACTGCGAGAAGAGCTGCAAAACGGTATGACTGCCAATGCAGGTGTCTTTAGAAGCAAAGAGTCACTCGAAAAACAGCTCAAACTGATCGATGAACTGCTCGAGCGCTACAAGCATATCCGTATCGATGACAAGTCCAACACCTTCAACACCGACCTTCAGGAAGCACTGGAGCTTGGACATATGCTGGAATTCAGCAAGTTCATCGTTGTCGGTGCACTCGAGCGTGAAGAGAGCCGCGGTGGACACTTTAGAGAAGATTTCCCTGAGCGTAATGACGAAAAGTTCCTCAAGCATACGTATGCCTATATGGATGAGAACTTCAACATTACCACTGAGTGGGGCGAGGTGACACTCGGCATGTTCGAACCAAAAGAAAGATCATATTAGGAGGTCAAGATGAGTACACAAACTGAAGAATTTGAACCGTTCAATACCGACGAGATCGAAGTGACACGCCCCGACACTGTCACGGTCACGCTGAAGACTTTCCGTTTCAATGCCGAAACGGACTACCTGCCCTACTATAAACAGTACACGATGGAAGTGGGCAAAGACGAATTGATGCTTGACCTCCTTAACCGCATCAAGTGGGAACATGACGGCTCTTTCTCCTACCGCCGTTCATGCCGTCACGGTATCTGTGGTGCCTGCGGTATCAAAGTCAACGGCAAAGCGACACTTGCATGTAAGCAGAATGCCCTCGAACTCGTAGCACTTTTTGGAAATGAACTGCTTATCGAGCCACAGAGCAAAAAACGTGCGGTCAAAGATATGATCATCGACAAAAAAGACTTCTGGGACAAACATGCCGAAGTAAAACCGTATGTCGTTGCCGATATCGATCCACATCCTGAACATGAAACCAAGCAGACCATCGAAGAATTCAACAGATTTCTCGACTCTGACCTCTGTATTCAATGTGGTAACTGCCACTATGCCTGTCCGGTTGTCGAAGTCAACGAAGACTACCTCGGGCCTGCGGCATTCAATGCTGCCTACCGCTTTACAGTCGATACACGTGATGAGGCCGGCAAAGAGCGTCTTGAGCTCACAGCACAAATCGGTCCGGGAGTATGGGACTGTGTCAAATGTTTCGAGTGTGCAGAAGCGTGTCCAAAAGATATCAACCCGATCGAAAAGATCACCAAACTGCACAATATGCAGTTTGAACAGGGTGTCGCCAAGCCAAATGTTGCTACCAAACACGCCGAAGGTTTCCTGCGCGGCATGAAGAAGTACGGTTACCTTGACGAAGCTGACATTGTTGCCTATTCTGAAGGCTATCTTGGTATGTACAAGCACCTCAAGACGGCTATCAAAATGATGAAAGCCGGCAAGATTCACTGGCATTCAGGCATTCCGTTCATTGACAGCGTACCGAAGATCAAGAATCTTGACGAAGTCCAGAAACTGATTGAAATTTCACAAACACACACACTGTAAGGAGCTATGATGAGCACACTGAAATATGCACTATTTACCGGCTGTACAGCCAAACAATCTACCCCGGAGCTGCTCTCTTCTACCCTTGCAGTTGCGGAAAAACTTGGCATTGAGATCACGATTCTTGAAGAAGCAAGCTGCTGTGGTGCAAGCCACCTGCAGGATTTTGACGAATTCCTCGCACACGTACTCAATGCACGTAACATCTGCTACGCTGAGAAGCTTGGGATGACGATGATCACCATCTGTAACACCTGTCAGCTCAACTCTGCCATGACCAAGCATGCACTCGATACCGACCCGGATCTTAAAGCACGTGTCAACGAAAAGCTTGCTGAAGTAGGTCTGGAGTACAAAGGGACTTCCGAGATCAAACACTTCCTCTATGCACTCATCGACGATTATGGTCTTGAGAACATCAAAGACAAAGTTCAGGTACCACTGAGCCAGTTCAATATCGCACCGTTCTACGGCTGTCATAACATTCGCCCGTCCGAGCTGCACCACAATGCAAACGGCGGAGAGAATCCGTACAACCCGACATCTCTCGACCGTCTCATCGATGCACTCGAAGGGCATCCTGTAGACTACAGCCACAAGAACAAGTGCTGCGGTTTCCACGTCGAACTTCAGGCAAACCATACCTCAGAAGTACTGGCAGGTAACGCGATGGTAGACGCCATCGACAACAATGCAGACCTCATGGTCACTCCGTGTCCTCTCTGTCACCTTAAAATGGATACTTATCAGGATGATGTGGGCAAAGTCATCGGTCGTGACATCGAACTGCCGGTACTGCATATGCCGCAAATGGTTGCGCTCGCGCTTGGCTGTACGCCAAAAGAGATCGGCCTGAACTTCCACGTCCAGAAAGCGACACACCTCTACCCGGAAACAGCGTAAGCATTTCCGCAATACGGAAGAGAAAGCACATGATGTGCTTTCTCTCCCATGGTATGAGATACTACTACTTACTTACCTTTGCGCTTTGGCGTTTTCTCTCAATCTCTTCTCTCATTTCCGGAAATTTTGCAAAAATATCATCTTTTGCTTTGGCAATCTGCATATAGATTTTAT
This sequence comes from Sulfurovum sp., assembly GCA_015493425.1. Lineage (GTDB taxonomy): Bacteria > Campylobacterota > Campylobacteria > Campylobacterales > Sulfurovaceae > Sulfurovum. The sequence continues at coordinate 12,098 of WGDG01000143.1, read as the reverse complement.
CACCATAGGTTTTTACATACTTGTTGAGTGTTTGCTGCATGCGATATCTTTGATAATGGAAAATATGTCTGCCGATGTCATAGCTGTACGTTACAATCGTCCTGTTGCCGCTTGGAACATTCTGTGCATTCGGCACTTCAGCGATGATGGGGAACAGAATACTGACACTAAAGTCAACAACACACATACGGTTGCTTCTAAAACCAAGTGTCGAAATATAGACTTCAGGGGTCAAAAAATCCCTTTTCTTTACAACTTCAAACCCATCGTTTTTAAGTGCCTGCTCCATAGAGCGCTTCAGCTGCTCCGGTTTTGGCAAACAGCCTCCTGTTACTTCATCTACAACCTTTACATAAAACCTGTTTTTGTCTACAAGCAACGCTTTTTCATTTCCGTTTAGCAGCATTGTCGCATTCGTTTCCGCATGCAACACAGCCATTGCACCAAGTGAAATAGTCCATAGTAGTTTCTTCATTACTCTCCCCTTTATTTTAAAATATAAAATATTAATATCTTGTAGGTCTGTTCCAACTTAATAAAATACGTACCTCCCCAAAAATGCAACTTTTGTTACACTTCTATTTACTTATGTTATGTAAACTATAACTACAACAAACATAAAAGGAGTCAACCATGGCTGATAAAACAAAAGAAAAACTGAGTACAATCATTGACCTGAACAAAAACAAAGAGACCCTCGGTATGGTAACACTGCACCAGACAAGGGAGCTGCTGATGGATGCGGGTGCCATTCTGCTCGATGTACGTCCTCCTGCAAAAGTAAACGGTGAAAATGCACAGGAAGCGGGTATTGCCAATGCATTCTATACACCATACCCCGAGTTTTCGAACTATCTTGATGAACTGCCTTCCGACCACACAAACCCCATCGTCGTTGCATGTGTCAAAGGATGGTTTGCCAACCGTGTCATGGGATACCTTGAAATGATGGGCTATGAGAATGTGTATGTACTCGATACCAATATTGAAGATCTTATCGAAGTACACCACGCACACGCAGACAAGTAACTTCTCCCGACCCGAGAGCCCTGGACGGGCTCTCTCTTAACACACACTGCTTATCTCTACTTCGCTATAATACCTTTATGACAACAGACACACTTCGAAATCATCCTTTTACACTGGTACTCTCCGGCGGCGGCGCACTCGGTATTGCCCATCTTGGCGTACTGTACGACATGGAAGCACAAGAACTCAAGCCTGCCGAACTTGTAGGTACCAGTATGGGCGGTATCATTGCCGCATGCATGAGTATCGGGATGAACGAAGCAGAGATTTACGAACAGATAGGCTCTTTTGTCAAAGTCTCCAACTGGATCAAATTCTCCTTTTCAGGCAATGCCATTGTTGACAACGACCGCATCGCCTCTATTTTCGACACGCTGTTCGGTGTGCGCAAGATGGCAGATACACACATCCCGCTCAAACTGATTACCACCAACCTTAAAACCGGACACAAACGCGTTTTCAGTGCCAATGATGATGTCTGCATCAAAGATGCTGTACTTGCTACCATGGCTATTCCCGGTGTGTTTGAGGAGCATATCATTGAAGGAGAGGTTTACGGTGACGGCTTTTTGTGTGAAAACCTCGGCATTTCAGAGAGTACGCACAAGTACGTTTTAGCCGTTGATGTACTGGGTGAACACTCTTTTGAAAAAGAGCTTCCGGACAACTTCTTTAAAACCCACAATGTACTGGAGATGTTTGAACGCTCCATGCGGCTTCTGATCTACAACCAAAGCCGTTTACTGCTGCAACATACCGACAAAAAGGTATACCTCATCGAACCGGCAACCTACCCGTACAGTACCTACCAGTTTCACAAATTTGAACAGATACGCGCACTGGGGATGGGGCTGATATGAAACGCTACTACCCTCATCTTCTGGTCACATTGCAGTTTGGTACCATCTTCGCAATGATTCTTTATGCAGCAGCGAATTTTTCGTTCAGCATTCCTGGTTTGTTGCTTCTGCTTGCCGGCATTGCCGTAGGACTTTGGGCAATTGCTCTGCATCCCAAAGACAACTTCAACATCCGTCCGGAACTCAAGGAGGCGTGCTGCCTCGTCACACACGGGCTCTACCGGCACATCCGTCACCCCATGTATACCTCGGTCATGCTGATGCAGCTTGGTGTCGTACTGTTCAGACCGACGCTTGCCGCCTGGACTATGTGGGGATTTCTGGTTCTGGTACTCTACCTCAAGGCACACAGGGAAGAAAAACTATGGATAACGCATGATGCAGCTTATGCAGCATATAAAAAACGTACACGTTACTTCATTCCCTACATTCTCTAAAGGAGTTCCATGATCACCGACGGATTCAGCTACCTCGCACTCTTGATGATGATCGCCGCGCTCATTGTCTTTGCAGAGAAGAAAACGACCAACAGACTCTTTGAATATCTGCCTGCCATTGTCATCCTCTATTTTACCGTCATGCTCCTTTCCACTTTCGGGCTCTGGCAAAAAAGTGAATCGGTAACAACAACCTATAAAGCGCTTAAAGGCAACCTCCTGCCGGCCATGATCTTTCTGATGCTTCTGACTGCCGATATGCGCCACATCCTCAAACTGGGTAAAAAGATGCTTCTTACCTTCCTATTGGCTTCAACCAGTATTGCACTTGGCTTTATTGGGATGTTTGCCCTCTTTCATCACAGCTTTTCTCCTGATGCATGGAAACCTTTTGCTGCACTCTCAGGCTCCTGGATGGGAGGTACGGGTAATATGGTCGCCATACAGGGGGCGTTCAATCTTCCTGACAGTGATATGGGTTATGCACTGCTCATAGATTCAGTTGATTATGCAGTCTGGGTCATGCTGCTGCTTGCTCTCGTCCCTTTTGCTGCAAAATTCAATGCATGGACAGGTGCAGATACCTCTGTCATCGACGAAGTGGGTGCCAAACTGGCACAGAACGAGACCGCACGCAGCCCAATGAGTTTTGCATCCCTCTTTTTGCTGCTTGCTCTTTCACTTGCCATCTCAGCACTTTCCCAATATACCGGTAGCCTGTTACCGTCAAGCGACTATCTCAGCCATACGACCTGGACGGTCATCATTGCCACACTGGCCGGCATTGTTTTTGCGATGACGCCGATTGCAAAACTGGGAGGCTCTTCAGAACTGGGAACCATGATGCTCTACCTGATCGTTGCACTCATCGCTTCACGGGCAAACTTCGGGGAACTGGCAGAAGCACCGCTTTACATTGCGGCAGGATTCGTCATTCTTCTTATTCATGCACTCATCATGCTCTTTTTTGCCAAACGCTTCAAACTCGATCTTTTCAGCATTGGCGTGGCATCACTTGCAAACATTGGCGGGGTAGCTTCCGCCCCTATTCTCGCTTCAGCCTATTCAAGGGCACTTATCCCCATCGGGGTGTTGATGGCGATGATGGGGTACATACTGGGGACTTTTGGAGGGTTGCTTGTTGGAAAGGTGCTGGAGACCATTGCCTCTTAGCTTACCGATGCCGTATGCTGCTGCGTGAAGAGCGGCTGTAATGCGAACGTGTACCGGATGCTCTGGAGCTTCTTCCTCCGCCACTGTAGTACCTATTGGATGAGCCATAATCACTTCTTCGGTGCCTGTTACTGTAACGGTTTGTTGTCGTTCTTGTCGTCCGGGTACGTTCTCTAACCCTTGTCGTATGTCCAGAATAAGAATGTCTCGCATTGTGACCATATCTGCTTGCCCTGCTTGTTCGGTAGTGTCTGTATTCACTCGCATTGCGATAATAACCATAGCGCCCCGGATATGCTCGGTAACGCCGGCCATTGTAGTAACGATAGCCATGATGGTAATAGTGTCCGCCATAATAACGGTGACCACGGTAATAGTAGTAGCCGTTACGGTAGTATCCGCCATAGTAGTAACGACCGCCATAGTAGTAATACGGCCGGTTGTAATAGTGGGGAGAGGAATAGACCATTGCCGTTCCAATCGCCCCGACAGCAGCACCACCGGCAAATGCCTGCTCTTCAGGTGTGCATCCGCTAAGTATCAATGCGGACATAAATGCACCCGCCAATGTCATTTTCTTAAGTTTTCCCTGTACCATTATTCTTCCTTTCCAAAAGCATACTTTATATTTGCAAGTCTACATTAAAAAAGTGAAACAATCGTGATGCTCTCAATGCAATTACGCTAAAATCAGGTATGTGACATACAGGAGCGGTGATGAAAATAAGATCAATACGGACACAATCTTTCAAAGCACCTTTGAAAACCCCTTTTGTAACGGCCCTTCGCCGTGTCGATGCACTCGAAGACCTGATTGTCATCATTGAATGTGATGACGGCAGTATAGGTTACGGTGAAGGAGCTCCCACCCCCCAGATCACAGGGGAGACCATGGGGTCTATTGCTGCTGCCGTTGCCTTCATCACACCGCACCTTATTGGCAGAGAGATCGATGATTTCGATACGCTGCTGCACCTTGTCCACCATACCATTGTCAAAAACACGACTGCAAAATCAGCCCTTGAAATTGCACTCTATGATCTTAAAGCACAGGCACAGCAACTGCCGCTCTACAGAATGCTTGGTGGTGAAAAACGCCATTTCAAAACCGACATCACTATCAGTATGGGAGACACAGACAAGATGATAGAAGATTCACTGAAAGCAGTCTCCCTTGGCTCTGATACACTCAAAATCAAAATTGGAGAAAACCCCAAAAAGGATGCCGAACGTATCAAGGCGATTGTCCAAGCAGTGCCCATATCCGTTGCACTGCGCCTCGATGCCAACCAGGGGTGGAGCGCACAGGAGAGTGTGATACTGCTGCAGACACTTGAAAAAGAGGGTATTCTTGCCGAATTTATCGAGCAGCCCGTACCAGCTGATGATACGGAAGGCTTACGCTACATTAAAGAACGGGTTATGACACCCGTTCTTGCTGATGAGTCGGTCTTTTCACCCAAAGATGCCAAAACCATTTTGGAGATGGAAGCGGTTGACTACATTAACATAAAACTGGCAAAAACAGGCGGTATCTCCAGGGCATTGGCACTTGCGGATCTTTGTGCCCAATATAACGTACAGTGTATGCTCGGCTGCATGCTTGAAGGCCCCGTTTCGGTAGCGGCAGGCGTACATGTCGCTTCGGCAAGACCGGAGACCATTACCATGCTCGACCTCGATGCCGTTTCACTGCTTGCCTCACACCCTTTAAAAAGTGATATTCTTTTTCATGAAAGTGAAATTGTTTTGTCCGATACCCCCGGTATCGGAGTATCGTTTTAAGCATAATCTCCAACCCTGTACTATTATGGTAAAATGCCGAAATTTTTAACCATAAGGATATGAATTGGTAGAGATACGACGCTATTCCAAACAGAACATCAAAAACGACATTCTCTCAGGAGCACTGGTCGCTGTGGCTCTTGTACCCGAAGCGATCGCATTCTCTTTCATAGCAGGTGTATCACCGGTAGTGGGACTCTATGCGGCATTCATCATTGGGCTTGTCACTTCCATTCTCGGGGGTAAACCGGGAATGATCTCAGGTGCAACGGGATCCGTAGCCGTCGTATTCATTTCCCTTGGGCTCTGGGTCAAGCAGCACTATCCCGGACTCGATGCCGAAGCACTCTCTTTCATGGTACTCAACTACATTCTCATCACCTCCATTCTGGCAGGCCTTATTCAGATCGCCATAGGTGTGATGAAAATGGGTAAATTCATCCGTCTTGTACCGCAACCCGCACTCTTTGGTTTCGTTAATGGTCTGGCCATTGTCATTGCCCTTGCCCAACTGCCCTTTCTTGCACCTGCCCACATAGAACAATACCACTCATGGTGGGACATCATTGTCGCCAGTGTACGCGAAAACTATGTAATGTATATTATCATCGCTGTCACCATGCTGACAATGCAGTACCTGCCCAAGCTAAGCAAGGCAGTACCTGCCGGACTGGTTGCCATTGTCGTCATTACCCTTGTGGTTCACTTTGGCCATATCCACACCAAAACAGTCGGCGACCTTGCTGACCTTACCAATGTATCCTTTCCACACTTTATGATGCCCGACTATCATCTGCTCTTTAGCTGGGAATCACTGACAGTCATCATCTCTACCGCAGTCATTGTCGCCCTGGTGGGACTCATTGAGTCGCTGCTGACACTTTCGGTACTCGATGAAATGGGCGGCAAGCGCGGTTCGGGCAACAGGGAGTGTGTCGCACTCGGTCTTGGCAATACGCTTTCAGGTCTCTTTGGCGGTATGGCAGGATGTGCAATGATCGGACAGTCAGTCATCAACTTTACCTCCGGAGGGTTGGGAAGACTCTCCTCCTTTACCGCAGCAATGCTGCTTATTGTTTTGGTAGTAAGCTTCTCCAATGTCATTTCGGCCATTCCCATTGCCGTTCTTGTAGGGATCATGTTCATGGTGAGTATCGGTACCTTCGAGTTCTCTTCTGTCAAGCGTCTCAAGCATATGCCAAAGTCCGATGCGTTTGTGCTCATTGTCGTCACCATCATCACGATTTTTGCAGACCTTGCCGTTGCGGTCATTGCCGGTATCATCATTTCAGCACTGGTCTTTGCATGGAAACATGCCAAGATATTCAGCCACACACACATGGAAGGCAATAAAAAGATTTATCAGCTTGAGGGGCCGCTTTTCTTCGGCTCTGTCACCTCTTTTAACGAACAGTTCAATGTTGCCGAAGACCCAGAGGAAGTGGTCATCGACTTCAAAAATGCACGTGTCATGGACAGTTCCGGTGCCGAAGCGATTGACGCGCTGACCGAAAAGTACCGTAAGTCCGGCAAAAAACTTACCTTGCGCCATCTCTCCGAAGACTGCAAAAAAATGCTGCATACGGCAGGCCCCTTCTGTACCTATGAAGAGGATGACCCTACCTACAAGGTTGCCCACGACGTGTAGCGTTACACATCGGCTACACATGGGCATGATAGTATGAAACCAAAAAGGAGGTTTCATGCGAGCGTTGCTCTTTTTTCTTATTTTCTCTCTTGCTGCCGTCTTACAGGCAAAAAACCTTGAACAGGCCGGTGTGACAGTTAAAAGCAACGGCAAAACATACCACGTCAGACGTATTATCCCTGACATATGCAAACAGATACCCATCAATAACCATATGCTCTGGACGGGAAATTACGCCAGCAAAGAAGTACCTGAAGCGTGCAAATCGACCTATGTCCATACCAAAGGCAGACTGCTTCCTATGAAGCTTGATGATGAACTGGAAACCTATGGTGAGCTTGAAGTGCTTGCCACGCTAAAGGAGATGCAGAGTAATCCAAACCTGCTGATTGTGGACAGTCGCAATGAAGAGTGGTATGAGTACCGTACCATTCCCGGTGCGATCAATATGCCCTTTCGATACTTCAAATACCGTGACAACTACGAATTTCATTTTGAATATGCACTGAAATACCTTGGTGTCACCAAAGACAAAGAGGGGGAGTATGATTTCAGCAAGGCCAAAACACTGGTACTCTTCTGTAACGGCCCGTGGTGCAGCCAGTCACCAAGTATGATCTATGCGCTGCTTGAGATTGGCTATCCGGCAGAAAAACTCAAGTGGTACCGCGGCGGTATGCAGGACTGGCTGGGAGCGGGAATGACATCGACGAGAGATTAATATTTGTCATCCCGGATCTAATCCGGGATCTTAACGCTGTTTGGAAGATTGACGAAAAGATTCCTGCTTTCACGGGAATGACGGCTTTCCCCTACAAAAAGAAAATCCCAATCATCAACCCAAAAAATGGCACCATAGCAAGCATATAGACCACTTTTTGTGTCCGTAATGCTTTCCAGACACCCCAAAAGAAGAGTACAAGCGTGATGAAGAAGATTGCAACCAGCAGTGCACCGGTCATGAGAGTTTCTCCAGCTCTTCTTTATGCAGTCTGTCAACCATTTGAATACTTTCAAGAGCATTCAGCAGAATCTTTTTGGTAGAAGCTAACGGCTTCATATGAATATTGGTCATCTGTTTGTCGATACTCTCGTCAGTCACCAGAGCCATGACCTCTACTTCAAGGGAATCGATGATTTCATTGATATTTTTTTCAATTAGTTCCATATCCATTATTTCCCCTTTGGACGGAATACTTTAATGACCTCTTCGTTGGCTTCCATGTAGCGTCCGCCAATGAGGTCGATGCAGTACGGTACTGCCGGGAAAACAGCATCGAGGCATTCACGGATCGATTTAGGTTTCCCAGGAAGGTTGATAATGAGCGATCCATTGCAAATACCGGCTGTCTGACGGGAGAGAATAGCCGTAGGCACATACTGAAGGCTCACCGCACGCATCTGTTCGCCAAAGCCCGGCAGTAGTTTCTGGCAGACATTCTCTGTCGCTTCGGTCGTCACATCTCTGGGGGCTGGTCCTGTACCTCCGGTAGTGACGATAAGGTCACACTTTTTGTCGCGTGAAAGCTCTATGAGTGTCGTCTCGATGACACTCTGCTCATCGGGAATACAGCGGTACTCATATTCACACTCATTGAGCAGATATTCTTTCATTGTATCCATGATCGCTACACCGGAAATATCTTCATAAATTCCCTGTGATGCTCTGTCGCTGGTGGTGACTACACCAATTTTTATTGTATCCATATGCTATCCTGTCTTCAGTAATATTTTGTCTAATAGAGTTGTACTCAAAACTCTCTTTAAAAAGCCTAAAAGCACGGTTGCTTTGGTGATGTGGTAGCGCGGTTTGGGCTTGGAAGAGAGCAGAATTTCGTGTACGACTTTGGCTACCGCTTCGGGCCCCTCGTTAAAAGGGACGTTGCTCTTTTTGGCTTCCAGTGTCTGTTTATATTTTTCTTTGAAAACGGAGTGCTCGATGTCAACATTCTCACGCAGCTTTTGCATCGCTGTCTGTCTGAAACGGCTTGTGATGGGGCCGGTGTTGAGCAGTACGGCATAAATGTCGGTATCTGTCAACTCCAGACGCAGAGTATCGGTCAACCCCTCTATGGCATACTTGCTGGCATTGTAGGCACCCCGTCCGAAAAGCGAGATGAGCCCGAGCACCGAAGAGTGCTGGATGATTTTGCCATGCCCCTGCTTTCGCATCACAGGAATGATCTGTCTGGTACACTCATGCAGGCCGAATACATTGGTCTCGAACTGTTCTCGCAAGACATCAGTACGAATATCCTCAATGGCACCGGCCTGTCCATACCCGGCATTGTTGAACCAGGCATCGATTTTTCCCTCTTTTTTCAATACCGTCTCAATAACAGCAGCAATCTCATCGGGTTTGGTTACATCCAGGCGCATTGCATTTTCAAAGCCCATCTCTTTAAGTTTTTGAACATCATCGTCATGTCTCGCAGTAGGATAGACATTGATGAAACGCTCCTTCAAATAGTGTGCGGTTGCAAGCCCGATACCGCTGCTGCATCCTGTAATAACAATCGTATCCATACTGTGTTCCTTTGTACTGCTTTATCTACAATGGGTATAATAATGTAATTCAAATCAGAGGAAGATAAGATGGACGAGCGTACTACGCAGGGTGCCGGTTACAGTATGCTTGTCATGGCTGCCGTGGTCATCGTGCTTGCCGGTGTCAAGACCGCTTCGGTGATCGTTGTGCCCTTTCTGCTCTCTCTTTTTCTTGCCATTATCCTCTCACCGCTTTTTTTGTGGCTCAAGTCCAAAAAGGTTCCACAGGGTATCGCCCTACTGCTGATTGTACTGTTGCTCTTTCTCTCTATTGGCACACTTGTAATGCTCATTGGCAGTTCAGTGCAGGACTTCACCCATAATGTCCCCGCATACGAGGCCAAATTGCGTACCGACTTCAGTCAGTTTCTGAGTCTGCTTGAACGGTACAACATTCAGATCCCCAAAGAGGACATTGTCTCGATGTTCGCTACCGACAGCATTATGGAGTACATCGCCCATACGCTCAAATCGCTTGGCGGTCTGCTGACCAATTCGTTGATGATCATTTTGACTGTACTGTTCATGCTGATGGAGATCGGGAACTTCAGCAAAAAACTCCAAAGCTCCGGCAGTCAGGGGCTCCAGTCACTGCTACGGGTGAGTGACGACATCAAACACTTCATTCTGCTCAAGTCCATGACCTCTGCGGCAACGGGCATTACAATCACTATTGCACTTAAATTCATCGGCATCGACTATGCCATACTCTGGGGTGTGGTCGCTTTTCTGCTCAACTACATCCCCAACATCGGCTCCATCCTCGCCGCCGTGCCTGCCGTACTGATGGCACTGGTACAGTTTGACATAGGCACGGCACTCATGGTAGCCGGCGTCTACCTCTTTGTCAACATCCTCATCGGCTCCATTCTCGAACCGCGCATTATGGGTCAGGGGCTTGGACTTTCAACCCTTGTGGTATTCCTCTCCCTGATCTTCTGGGGATGGCTGCTGGGACCGGTAGGTATGCTCCTTTCCGTACCGCTTACGATTTTGGTCAAGATCGTCCTCGATGCGAAGGAAGATACACGCTGGATTGCGACGCTGCTGGGGAATTGAACATACATCAATCAGAAATGCAAGCTCGCTCCCACGTAGGAGCGTGGGAGCGAGAAAACATCTGTTTCAATCAACATCAAGTACCGCAATATCCACCTTCTGCCCCTTAATGTATTCCTTGGCAAACTCCACGATCTTCCCGTGAAAACGGGCATAGACATAATTCAGAGAAACATCACCACCATAAAAGGCAGTAACCACATCCATATTCTCCTCTATCCCCTCATGCAGCCACTCCTGTATTGCCATATAGTTATCCAAGGTGTAGCCAAGCGCACCAAGCAGTCTGTTGGTGTAGCTGTCGACAACCATAACCGGACGAAAGCAGGCGTAGCAGAGGATGGAGTCGGCGCTCTCCATGCCAATACCTTTCTGTCCAAGAAGCCAGTCTCGGTCAACCTCTTCCTGAAACGTTTCAAAGTTACTAAAGTCTTCTTTGATATGGAGGCAAAGCTGTTTGAGACGTGCCGCTTTGGTATTGTAGAAGCCACTCGGTTTTATCAGTTCAGATAGATGTGCGACAGATGCGCCGGCAATTTCATCAAGCGAAAACAGTTTCTTTTTTTTGAGGTTCTCAAGTGACGCCTCTACCCGCTCCCACTTTGTCTGCTGGGTCAGCAATGCCCCGACAACGACTTCAAAAGTGCCGCTATTTGGCCACCAGAGCAGATCTCGTTCGCTTTTGAGGTAGCCCGCCCGCTTCAGTGAGGCAAGGAGTTCAGCACTGTTTGCGATATTCATCTCGGCTCTTCAGGTAGTCTTTTAAAATTTGGGCATGATCAAACACCAGCTTGTCGAATACAATTTCATCCAAAGGGTAGATATGTGCTTCCTTGGCATCGTCACCACCTTTTGGTATACCCTTAGCACGGGCGACATAAACGACACTTGCCGTATGAAAGCGCGGATCACGTTTGGGGTCGGAGTAGACACCCAGCAGCAGGGTTATCTGCACATCCAGATTAGTCTCTTCTTTCATCTCGCGCACCAGTGCGTCTTCGACCCTCTCGCCCACATCCACAAATCCGCCCGGAAGCGCCAGTCCGATGGGAGGATTTTTTCGTTTTATCAAAACAATACCCCGAAAGCTGTCGCCATCGTAGACTTCAATAATCCCGTCAGTAGTAAGGAAAGGGGTTTTTGGTTGAAACGGATAGGTATATGTCGGCATACATTCGCCTCCTTTGGTTCAGTATCGAAGCAGTTGTTATACTTTAATGAGATGACTTCCATACTCGTCGAAAGATCATTAGTCTACCGTTAGTATGCTTAATGGATGACATCAGAAAATATCACTCGTTCACGCTTTCATACGTAAATCTTGAATAAAAACTTGCCATTCCACACAAACACGCATATACACTCCCACGCAGAGCATGGGAGCGAGAGAAAACATTAATCTTGTTCAATGACAAATTGACATATTATCGCCCTCGATCCCTCTCCATCTGCCGCCGATTAAAGAACTCTTTGGCAGTCTCTTTGGAGTGCTGCTTCGGCTGCTGCGGAGAGGATCTCTGTGCGCTCTTAGCGTCTACCATTTCCGCCTCCTCATTGGTA
>WGDG01000142.1 GCA_015493425.1 Sulfurovum sp. | reverse complement strand
GTGTATTGATATCGTGTACCAGCATTTCAACGGGGACAGCCCCTTCATAATGCTTGTAATAACGGCCGTTGTGGTAAATGACCGTTAAGGGGATGGGCAGCATATCCGGAAGAGAGAGGCGTTTTGTGACTGCTTTGGCAAAGGCATCGTTTTCTCCGCCGCTGGAGATGAAGTAGGCAAGATTGTTTTTTGCAACGAAGCCGTCCAGTTCTTCAAGGTAATTGTCCGGATGCAGCAAGATACCGAGTACGGTAATCTCTTTTTTGTATTTTAGCTGAAGATCAGAGAGGTAGGGGGCTTCACCCTGACAGGGGTCTGACCATGTACTGAAAAAATGCAAAATAACCACCGGTTTTGTAATATCAGGGAAGAGAAGTTTCTTTTTCTCCATGACAACAGTGTGGCTTACACCGTTATGGTCGGTCAGCATAAAGCGGTTGTCCTTGACAGGTGAAGGTTTGTTTGATACTGAGGATACGTTGTCATCTTTGGTGACAGCTGCAGTGCCTGTATTGTGTTCCTGTGCAGACTTCTCTTTTTTGCCACATCCGGAGAGGACAAACAAGAGAGCGACAGCGGCAAGGGCCAGGGGGTATCGTACGGATGCGTTCACAAACTTCCTTTTCTGAAGGTGCCCTTTTGGTATAATAGGTCAAAAATTATAGCCAAAGAGCACTAAAAAAGTATGGATAGTTACGCAGAAAAGAAAAAAAGATTTCGACAAAGATGCCTCAAACGGCTGAAACAGGCTTCCGGACGTGGTGCCTACGCAAAAGACCGCCGGGTGGTGGATAAACTGCGTACATTGATCGCGGCAGAGCATGCAAAGTCTGTCATGCTCTATATACCTTTGGCAATGGAAGTTAACATTTTTCCGCTTATTCGGCATCTGAGGCAGCGGGGGGTGACAGTCTATGTTCCCTTTATGGAAGGTAAAAGTTTCAGGTTGGTAAAATACAGATATCCTCTACGGATCAAACAATTTGGCATCAAAGAGCCGAAATTTTCAAACCAATATAGAAAAAAACAGATAGATATTGCGGTGATTCCCATTGTCGGTATGGATATTACCCGAAGAAGGGTAGGGTTCGGCAAAGGGATGTACGACCGCTTTTTTGAAAAAGAGACGAAAAATATAAACAAGAGAGTATTTGTGGCGCGGGAACTCTGTGTATCCAAAGAGATTGTGACCGACCGTTATGATGTAAAGGCAGATCTGGTGATTGTGCCATAAATTCAGGATAGACCCTATATTTTGAGCCTTTTTCACTGTAAAAAGGAAAAAGAATGACAGGAATAATTGTGCTCTCTACAGCTGTAGGAACAGTACTGGGAGCGGGTGTGGGATATTTGGTGTTTGCCAGAAATGCCCAACGGCGCTATGCACATCTCGAAAAAGAAGCAAAAGCGAAAGCAAAGGCTATCAGCCATGAAGCTGAACTGTTGCTTCAGGAAGCACAGATGGAACGCAAACGTAAAGCGTTGGAGCTGGAAGCGGCATATGAAGAGCGGCTGACAAAACTTGAAGAGCGTAACAGGGCTTTGATCCGCAAGCGTAAAAACCTGGAAAAGGCTGAAGAGAAGCTGCGGGAAGAAGAGCAGCTATTGGAAACAAGGGCTGCCCAGCTTGAACTCCTTGAAACCCGAAAACAGCATGAAATTGACAAGGCTATAGCAAAACTTCAAAATGTTGCTGCTCTGACAAAAGAAGAGGCAAAAGCCTATATTCTCGAAAAGGTTGAAGAGCAGAGCCGTTCTGAGGTTGCTGCGATTGTCAGACGCTATGAACAGACTGCAAAAGAGGAGGGGCAAAAACGTGCAAATTACATTCTTGCACAGGCGACAACACGCTATGCGGGAGAGTTTGCCGGTGAACGTCTTATTAACCTTATTACCCTGCCAAGTGATGAGCATAAAGGGCGCATCATTGGGAAAGAGGGGCGTAACATCAAAGCGCTTGAGATGCTGCTGGGTGTAGATATCGTCATTGATGAGACGCCGGGGGTTATTTTGGTCAGTTCCTTCAACCTCTACAGGCGTGCCATCGCGACACGCGTTATTGAGATACTGGTAGAAGACGGGCGTATTCATCCCGGTCGTATCGAAGAGGTGCATGAAAAGGTTGAACGGGAGTTCGAAGAGAAAACGTTTGAAGAAGGCCAGAATGTTCTGATTGATCTTGGTATTTATGGCATGCATGAAGAGCTTGTCAGGTTACTGGGACGACTGAAATACCGGGCGAGTTACGGGCAGAATGCACTGGCACATACGCTCGAAGTTGCAAGGCTTTCCCGTGTTATGGCGGCGGAGATGGGCGGAGATGAGAAGCTTGCCATGCGTGCGGGGCTACTGCATGATATCGGCAAGGCATTGACACAGGATATGGGCGGTTCCCATGTCGAAATTGGTGCGGAACTCTGCCAAAGGTATGGGGAACACCCTACAGTCATCAATGCTATTTATGCGCATCATGGACATGAAGAACCGGACTCTGTCGAGAGTGCAGCTGTCTGTGCGGCAGATACCCTTTCGGCTGCGAGACCCGGAGCCAGACGTGAAGTCCTTGAGAGCTTTACCAAACGGGTGAAGGAGATTGAAACGATTGCCCTCTCCAAGCCGCATGTGGAAAAGGCATATGCGATCAATGCCGGACGGGAGATACGGGTATTTGTAAATGCCGGAAAAATGAGTGATAATGACGTAGCGCTGCTCAGTAAAGAGATTGCAAAAGAGATTGCCGACAAGGTGCAGTTTCCCGGTGAGATCAAGGTCAATGTCATTCGGGAAACCCGGGCGATCAGCATTGCGAAATGACGGCTTAAAAATCGTATAATATTAGAATAGTATAATATTGCCCATATTTCCAAAAAAGGGTCAATAGTGGACAGATGTCAAGAGATCGTTGCGAATGTAAGAATGGAAGAGTGTTACGAGGGTATG
>WGDG01000141.1 GCA_015493425.1 Sulfurovum sp. | reverse complement strand
TATTATCAATAAATATAGCTGATTTCATATTAGAAAAAGTTGTTTTCAGTCAATGATATTCGCCATTTTGGGTATAATATCGTTAAAAAAGTAGAGAGAAAATGATTGTCGATACCCATTGCCACCTGGATGATCCACGCTATAACGATGATTTGGAAGAAGTACTGGAGCGGGCAAAAGCAGCAGGTGTGGAAAAATACATTATTCCCGGTGCAGATATTGTAACACTCGAACGTGCTGTTGAGATTGCTGAAACACATCCCTTGGTCTATTTTGCCGTAGGGGTACACCCTTATGATAAAGAGGCATATGACAGAGCGTTGCTTGAACACTATATTGAACACCCAAAATGTGTCGCGGTCGGTGAATGTGGACTGGATTATTTCCGTCTGCCTGAAGATGAAAAAGAAATTGAGGTGGAAAAGGCAGCACAGAAGGAGGTTTTTCTTGATCAGATAGCACTGGCAAAAGCATATGACAAGCCCTTGATTGTCCATATTCGTGATGCAAGTGCCGATTCATTGGCCATACTTGATGCGTATGCCGGAGAGAAGGGAGGGGTGCTTCACTGTTACAATGCCGATGAACAGCTGCTCAAACTTGCTGCCAAAGGGTTTTATTATGGTATTGGCGGTGTGTTGACATTTAAAAATGCACGTAAGCTTGTGAATGTCTTCCCCAAGATCCCGAAGGAAAAACTGCTGATCGAAACAGATGCACCCTATCTGACACCGCACCCTCACAGAGGAGAGCGCAACGAACCTGCCTACTGCGCACTGGTTGCAGACAAGATCAGTGAACTTAGCGGTATGGCACGTGCAGATGTTGAAGCCCTGACAACGCATAATACCCATCTTTTGTTCGGCATTTGAGAGACAATGCGAAAGCTTCTTCTGTCACTGCTGCTTTTGACCGGACTGAATGCTTCACCTCTCACTGAGACTTTTCCCGACTACGCCTATGTTTTTTCGGAGTTCGATATCGACAGCACGTATGCCTATGATGCTGATTTTGAACACTATGTGACAGTACATGAAAAGCAGATGCGCCGTTTTTACAAAAAGGCATTGAAGCGAGGAGAAGAATTGACCCGCGTCGTACGCGGAGCATTACTTGATGACGGACTATCCGATCTTTTTCTCTATATTTCCATGATAGAGTCAGGGATGCGTACCGATGCGGTGTCTTCCCAAAAAGCGGTGGGACTTTGGCAGTTCATGCCCAAAACGGCAGCACACTACAAGCTTGATGTCAGCGGTAGTGTCGATGAACGGTGTGACCCTTTTTGTGCTACGGATGCCGCTATGAAGTATTTGGAGCATCTGCATAAAAAGTTTGGAAAATGGTATCTTGCGGTAATGGCATACAATTGTGGAGAAGGACGCCTGCAAAAGGCCATTGCGAGAGCGCAGAGCGATGATCTGGAAATCCTTATTGATGACGATGCCAAATTCCTGCCCAAAGAGACACGTGAATATATACGTAAAATTCTTCTATTGGCTCTGATTGGAGAGAGTGAAACGGTTTTTGAAGTTCCCCCTGATCCGGAAATATCGTCAAGTTCCCCCAAAGAGATCAGGCATACGGCACTCACTCATCTGCTTTCACATCGGGTAAAAATGGGTGAGACACTGGAAAGTCTTGCTTCGAAGTATGGCAGCAGCGTAGTGATGATCAAGCGTGTGAACAGACTGCATTCGGAAAACCTTTTGCTTGGACAGATGCTGCTGGTACCTGTCACCCGGGAACGCTTTAATGCGTCATTGGCAAACATAGACAAGAAGCGATCATCAAGCGGAGATTAAGTATAATATTCTACTCATTTTTGCAAGGTTTTTTCATGGTGCCCAGAGCTTCGTTCAGCGTCTTGTCAACTGTCTTTTTGCTGCTTTTTGCACTTTTGGCAGCCGGTTGTTCCAGTAAGCATTATACCAAGCCCGGATTTACCAGTGCCGCAAGAAAAAAATCTACAATGCGCTGCTATACGGTCAGGGGCAAAACCTACCGTCCTACCTATGTGAAAGTGGGTGATACAATGACGGGAATTTCCAGCTGGTACGGTCCCAATTTCCACGGAAAACAGACCAGTAACGGCGAGCGCTACAATATGAATGCAAAGACTGCGGCGCATAAAACCTGGCCGATGGATACGATGGTACGTGTGACCAACCTGCAAAACGGAAAAAGCACCATTGTCCGTATTAATGACAGGGGACCGTTTGTCAGAGGTCGGATCATCGACTGCAGCTATGCGGCGGGCAAAGAGCTTGGATTGGACAGAATGGGAATTGCCAAAGTCAAAATAGAAGTTGTCGGATTTGCCGGCAAGGTACAGTCCAGGGCAGCCATTGCCAAAGCAAAAGCAAACCATACCGTGCAGAGGGTGAAACTGAACGACTTCGGCTTACAGGTTGGAGCCTTTACCCGGTATGAAGGTGCACTTGTTACCAAGCGGCGCTACGAAGCGCAAACAGGCGGCAGATACCGTGTTGTCATTAAGCGTTTTGACAATGCCGGTGAGAGCGGACGAACACTCTACCGTGTCTGGCTGATGGGCTTTGGTTCGGAGCAGGAAGCGCGTGACTTTAGAGCGTGCGAAGGGTTGGCAGGTGCGCCGATCATTCGAAAATAAGCGAAAGGATGAGGATGATAGAGAAACGAAGAGAGACAAAAGAGACGCAGATAACGGTAAAACTTGAGCTTTACGGAAAAGGGAATGCAAACATCGATACGGGTGTGGGATTTTTTGACCATATGCTGGAAGCGTTCGCCAAACATGCCCATATGGATCTTGAAGTAAGCTGTAAAGGGGATACGCATATCGATGACCACCATACTGTCGAAGATGTAGGCATTGTGATCGGTCAGGCACTCAGGGAAGCGATCTACCCGGTCAAGCAGATTGAGCGTTTCGGGAATGCGACGGTGGTGATGGACGAAGCAAGTGTTACATGTGACATTGACCTTTCCAACCGCGGCTTTTTGGTTTTTGAACTGCCTATTGGCGGCAAGGTCGGTCATTTTGATGTAGAACTGGTTGAAGAGTTTTTCCGTGCTTTTGCGTTCAATCTTCCTTTGACATTGCACTTGATCTATAATCGTGGAAAAAACAAACACCATATTATTGAAGCATCGTTTAAAGCCCTGGCGGTTTCACTCAGGCGTGCGGCAGCAGTCAATGAAAATGCGGGTATTCCAAGTACCAAGGGGGTACTGTGAGCATCGAACTTATTGTGCTTGACGTTGACGGAACCATGACCGACAGCCGCATTACCTACAGTGAAACCGGTGATGAGATCAAGTCATTCAATGTCAAAGACGGTTTGGCGATTGCAAGCTGGAGACGGTTGGGGAAACAGGTGGCAATCATTACCGGACGAAGCTCTAAGATCGTTGCACGCCGTGCAGAAGAGCTTCGCATTGAACACTTTTACCAAGGGGTGGACAACAAGCGAGAGATCCTTGCATCACTGCTTGAGAAGCTTGATTTGAATATGGAAAATGTTGCGGCTATCGGAGATGATCTTAATGACATTTCGATGCTTAAAGCGGCAAAACTCTCTTTTGTACCGCAGGATGCCAGTGCCTATGTGGACAAGATTGCCGATGTTATTCTGACCAAACGCGGCGGTGACGGTGCTGTGCGTGAAATGATTGAGTACCTGATTAAAAAAGAGGGACTCGAAAAGCAGTATCTGGCATTATGGGATTGAAATTTGAACTGCTGCTTGTCGTGCTGATTGTACTGACATCAGCTGTCACCATGACAACAAAGCTGCATGAGCACAACAGTAAAACAGCATCAGATAACAAAGAACTTGAATTTACCGATACGACATTTACAGAGGTTACGCCCCAAAAACGTGTCGGTGTCAGTTTTGCCGCCCATGGTGTACGTGCAGGGGGCATATTGAAGGTAGAGCATCTACGTTACTATAATGATACGATCAAAGAGCTGCTGGCTGACAGAGGAACCTATCGGGGGAATCTGATCTATCTTGACGGGAATGTCTCACTCCATCAAGCAGCAGGGTTTGACTACTATACTCAGCATGCCTATTATGACAAAAAATATGAAGTGCTATACGTTCCGTCACCCTTTACGGCATATCGGGGAGAAGATGTGATGCATGGTGCGACATTGCGCTATAATACCAAAAGCAAAGAGGCGTATGCAACGATGATAGATGCCGTGCTGCATACTGCGGAAACGAATGAAACCAATGAAACAAAGGAGTAGCCGATGAGAAGTGTGCTGCGTTTTGCCCTGCCGGTGCTGGGACTGACAATGGTACTGTTTGCGCAGAAGGTACAGGTTACCTCAGATAAGATGAAAGCATACGACAGTAAAAAAGAGATCCATTTCATCGGCAATGCAAAAGTGACCAAGTTGAAAGACTGGATACACGGTGCAGAGATTATTGTTTACTTCAACGAGAATAACGAGACAAAAAAGTATGTGGCAGAAGGGAATGTAACGTTTGAACTGTATCAGAAAAATGCGCTCTATAAGGGAAAAGCGGACAGGGTAACCTACCTTCCGAAAAAATCCGAATATATTCTTACAGGCAATGCCGCTATAGATGATTTGGTCAACAAGCGGCATGTAAACGGCAATGAGATCGTTCTTGATATGACAACGGGTAATGCCAATGTCAAGGGAGACAGTACAAAGCCGGTCAAATTTATTTTCGATATGGAGAAAAAAGGTGAGTAATCCACGCATAGTAGAAGCCGAATTTATCAAGTCTGCACAGAGCATTGCCGATTCGCTTCCTGAAGATATGAGCGAAGTGGTCTTTCTGGGGCGTTCAAATGTAGGAAAGAGTTCTACTCTCAACGGGCTGACACAGCGTAAAAATCTTGCCAAAAGTTCAGCAACACCGGGAAAGACACAGTTGATCAACTTTTTTGAAACCCGTTACCTTTACGATGGTCAGAGTTACCCTGTGCGTTTTGTCGATCTTCCGGGGTTTGGTTATGCAAAAGTCTCCAAATCGCTCAAAGAGGTGTGGCAGCGCAATCTGGTAGAGTTTATTGAACAGCGTGTTTCCATTCGGCTGTATATCCATTTGCGTGATGCCCGTCATCCGCATGCAAAGATCGATGACGATGTGGAAGCATATATTTCAGAATTTATTCGGCCGGATCAGCGTTATCTGACTGTGTTTACCAAAATTGACAAGCTCAATCAGAAAGAGAGAAACAAACTCAAACGGGAGTTTCCGGGTTCGATTACTGTCTCAAATCTTAAAAAGAGCGGATTTGACCGCGTACATAAAGAGATACTTTCTACTATTTTCGGAATCGATTTCAGCCAAAAGAAAAAAGAGGATACCGAGGCGTGATAGAACTGGTCAAGGCAAAACTGGATGATATCCCTGCGATGCAGGCACTGGTGGCAGAGAAGGTCAAAGACGGAACTATTCTGAATCGCAGTGAAGATGAAGTGGCAACCAATATACGCTCCTATGTCCTTGCCAAAGAGGGTGAGAAGCTCGTCGGTTATACGGCATTGCATATTCATTCGGTCAGGCTGGCTGAAATACGCAGTCTGATTGTTGATGAAGCCTACAGGGGGAAGCATATCGGCAAGCGCATGGTGGAGTTCACGCTGGAGGAAGCACGTACCCTCGGCGTAAAAGAGGATGTCCTGGTGCTTACGTATCTGCCGGAGTTTTTCAAAAAACTTGGTTTCCGGGAAATTGACAAAGAAGTGATCCCCGAACACAAGATATGGGCAGACTGTATTAAGTGTATCCATTTTCCTGTCTGTAATGAAGTGGCTTTGGTTTACAAGGTATAACCATTATGGCATCTGCAATACGAAAGCTCATTATGTGGATACTGGTAATCCTTTTTGTGCTTTTTTATCCGATGTTGATTTCCATTTATGTGTTTTTACCGCTTTTTTTCGGTGTTGTCGGCTATATGCTTATCCGGGGAATCGAAGAGGGGAAATGGTCCTATATCCTGCTTTCACTGATCTATCTTATCAATATGGATATCAATCTCTCTTTACCGTTTTTGCTTATTTCTATTGCCATTTTGCTGGTATATATTTTTATTTATCCACACTTGAACCATTTTCGAAAATGCAAGGTCTGTACACCGTTTTTGACTGTTCTGATGATTGATCTTGTCTATTTCGCTGTTTTAATGGTGTATGATTTTATTTTTCAGACCCATATTATCAGGCTTGATGAAATTCTGTTCTATCCTCTGATCGTCGATTTGCTTGTGGCGGTGATGCTGTGAGATATTTTTTGGTGATTTTGATCTTTATGTTGATCTGGGCGGGGATGATCGTCCGGCTGTATCATTTAAGTATCAAATCGAATTACTATTATGAGGAACTTGCAAAAGAGAATATTGAACGCAAGGAGTTTATCAAGCCGGTGCGTGGCGAGATTACCGATGTCAACGGTAATCTGCTGGCAATGAACCAGATCGGTTTTTCTATTTCCATCAAGCCGCATTTGAAAGCGGACAGCCCCCGTGTGAAAGAGATTGCAGATGCATTGCATGAAGCGTTTCCTGATCTGAATATCACCATGATGAAGAAGGTGTATAAAAAACAGAGTTCTCCCTACAATCACAAGTTCATTAAAGTGGTAGATTTTATTCCTTATGCTGATATGATGGGTGCCTATGCAAAACTGAGTCTTTTCCCTGAAATAAAAATAGATGCAGAGACAAAACGCTACTATCCGTATGGTCGCTATGCTGCGCATATTATAGGTTATACCGGCCGCTCTAACAAAAAAGAAAACGCTGCTGATCCTGTGGTTGATGTGGTTGGCAAAGTAGGCAAAAGCGGCCTCGAACGTTACTATAACAAGGTGCTTGAAGGCGAACTCGGTTATATCATCAATAAAGTGACCGCAACCAATAAAGCGATTGAAGTTTTGAAGAAGGTACCGCCGAAAGACAACAAAAACCTTACCCTCAACATCGATATTGCACTGCAGCAAATGATTTATGAAGCGTTTGCAAAAATGAAAGAGACCGGTGTGGCGATTGTGATGCGTACAACCGGCGAGATCGTTGCGGCTGTCAGTTACCCTGCGTATGATCCCAATCTTTTTGTCGGAGGCATCAGTGTCAAAGACTGGAGAGCACTGCAGGAAGATCTGGCACACCCTTTTACCAACAAGATCACCCATGGAACCTACCCTCCCGGCTCTTCCATAAAAATGGGGATGGCACTGGCATTTGACAAAGCCAAACCGGGAATTTTGAGAAGTACGGAATTTTGTAACGGTTCAATGACAATCGGAAACAGCAAACACAAATTCCGGTGCTGGAAGCATAGCGGACATGGTACGGTAGATCTTCGCAAGGCGATTATGCAGTCGTGTGATGTCTATTTTTACAAAAAAAGTCTGAAAGTAGGTATCGATGCCATGGCAAAAAATTTGCGTTCTTTTGGACTGGGGGTCAAAACAGGTGTTGACCTCCCAAGAGAATTTAACGGGGTGATTCCGGATAAAGCATGGAAAATGCGCCGATTTAAACAGCCATGGTACAAAGGCGAGACTGTCATTTCTGCCATCGGACAGGGATATGACTCCGTAACACCCCTGCAGGTGGCACGCTATACGGCTCTGGTGGCAACAGGAAATCTTGTAACGCCAAGAGTGGCAAAACTGGTTGACGGGAATGCTACCAAGCCGATTATCAAACCCATTGCTTTTAACCCATATTCTATTGGTGAGATCAGAAGGGGGATGTATGATGTGTGTAATACACTTGGAGGAACGGCATACCGTACGATGCATAAGCTGCCGATAATTGTAGCGGGGAAAACAGGAACATCACAGGTAACGTCGATTCCCCAGTCGACAGTAAGGCGTCTGAAAGAATCTGAACTTGCCTATTTTCACCGTTCACATGCCTGGATCACGACATATGCACCCTATAAAAATCCACAATTTGTTGTAACGGTACTGGTGGAACACGGTGGTCATGGGGGAAGTACTTCCGGACCTATTGCCGCAAAGATATACAAGTGGCTTTATGCACACAATTATTTCAGTGACAAACCGGTACAGAAGATTGATGCGGCAAAACAACCGGAAAGAAAAATAGTGAAGAAAAAAGCTGAAGAGACCAATGCCGCCGTGGAAAAATCTGTAAAAAATATACAGCCCAAAAAGATAAGAGATAAAAAAAGAGCGCCTCAGCTGGATTTGTTTTAGATGCCTCGATCATCGCACTGCCAAGATCCTGCATCAAGTACGGGATGACAGCGTGGTAGATGATGGATTACATACTTTGCAAAGTATGCTGCAAAAAGAGTCCAAGAATGATGACAAGGGCAATTCCGGCAGATTTTGTGTAGAGTTTGTTGGCAGTCAGAAAGACCAGAATAAGGGTAGCGACAAGCATTGTGGTAATGTCGAAGCTGTATTTGAGTGAATCCAGCGGCATGGGTTTCGTCAGTGCCGCTGCACCGAGAACGACGGAAGTATTGGCCATGTTCGAACCTATGATATTCCCGATGGCCATATCGACTTTACCTTTGATAGAAGCGGAAATACTGACGACAAGCTCGGGAAGGGATGTACCAAGAGAGATCATAATAATACCGATGACCCACTCTGAAACGCCAAAACTTTTGGCAATATCTGAAGCGCTTTCAACCGTAAAATGCGCACCTACGATGACAAGTACGAAACCAATGGAGAGCATCAGCAGTGACAGAGGCCATGAGAAGGGCTCTTTGGCCAGTTCTTCGAGTTCTTCCTCTTCGGGAAGACTCTTTGCATCCTGTACGAGAAACAGAAGGTATGCCCCCATCATGAGCATAAGCAGTATGGCATCAAAACGCGAAATGACACCGTCCATGATCATCAGAATAAAGACGAAAACAGGCATGAGAGCCCAAGTGCTGTCCTTTGCAAAAAAGTCACGATCGGGCTTGATGTTTCTGGCAACAAGAAATACCGAAGCAAGTACCAGTGTAATATTGAGAATATTACTACCAATAACGTTTGATATGGCAATTTCCGGCTTGTCTGAAGCGCTTGCCGCGACACTGGCTGCCATTTCCGGCAGGGAAGTTCCGAGTGCTATGAGTGTGGCACCGATGATGAATT
Organism: Sulfurovum sp.; assembly: GCA_015493425.1. Classification (GTDB taxonomy): domain Bacteria; phylum Campylobacterota; class Campylobacteria; order Campylobacterales; family Sulfurovaceae; genus Sulfurovum. The sequence goes on along the minus strand of WGDG01000141.1, from coordinate 5,593 downwards.
CGGGAATGTCGAAACGCAGGGCGATCTTTTCACTCTGATGGATTAGCATTTCAGCACCCCAGATGAGTACACCCATGGCAATGACAAATATCAGAAAACTCATGCTTCATCCTCCTTTTCATCATTTCGTACAATAAGACTTTTGGGAAGCTTCCAGGCTTCGATCAGTACCTTTTCCTTGGCACGCATTTGCCCTTCATCGGTTTCATGGTCGAATCCGACAAGGTGGAGCAGTCCGTGAATAAAAAGCAGGGTGAGTTCTTCCTGCTTCGTATGACCAAACTCTTGTGCCTTTTGTTCGACGAAGTCTTTTGATATGACTATGGCACCAAGAGGGGCATGGGGCATGGTGTTACCGAGAGGAAAACTGAGAACATCTGTCGGGGCATCTTTGCCTCTGTGCCGGGAATTGAGTGCCTGAATACCGGCATTGTCGGTAATGATCAGTTCTATCTGTCGTTGGGTGAGATCTTCAGCGATTTTGGCAAGAAGATCGGTATCTACGGGAAGGTCGGTTTCATTGATTAGGTCTATTAACATGGGTACTATTTTACCCAAATCTTGGTAAAATGACTCTACATTGAATAATCAAACAGCAGAGGAATATCAGTATGAACAAAAAAGCGGTCTGCATCATCTCAGGCGGTATGGACAGTGCCCTGAGTGCAAAAATAGCACAAAAGGAAGGATATGAGATTATTGCCGTGCACTTCAACTACGGGCAGAGAACCGAAGCGAGGGAACTTCAGGCATTTCGTCTGATTGCAGAAGAACTGCGTGCCAAGGAGCGTTATGAGATCGATTTGCCTTTTTTCGGGCAGATCGGGGCATCGGCATTGACTGACCACAGCATAGAAGTACCTACCGGCGGACTTGAACCGGGTGTACCGGTGACCTATGTGCCTTTTAGAAACGGTATTTTTCTCTCTATTGCCGCGTCTGTTGCCGAAAAGCATGGTGCCGAAGCACTCTATATCGGTGTAGTGGAAGAGGATAGTTCAGGGTATCCGGACTGTCGTGAAAGCTATATTGAAGCGATGGAGAAGGCAATCAACCTCGGTACAAAGGATGAAACGCATATCGAGATAAAAATGCCGCTGGTACATATGAAAAAGAGTCAGATCGTTGCCAAAGCAATTGAACTGGAAGTGCCGCTGGAGCATACCTGGAGCTGCTACCAGTCAGAAGAAGAGGCATGTGGTGTCTGTGACAGCTGCCGTTTGCGTCTGCAGGGGTTCAAAGAGGCCAAAGAAGTCGACCCCATCACTTACGCAGCGCTCTGATCAGTAACGCTGATAGGCATTGGCAATATAACGGAACTCATACTTGTGGTTGGGATATTTTGCCGTTCCTTCCGCAATGAACTGGTTTCGGGTGATCTGTCTGTCCCATAGACGGTACATAAGATTTTTGAACCACTCTTTTTCTGCCGGTGTTTCAAGCCTCATACGATTATAGTTCGGGTCTGTCTGCGTACTTTGTGCCACTTTCACCATCGTATCGTGGAATTTCTGTTCTTTGGCAGGGGTTGGTTTTTCATAATAGGTGTTCGTACTTGGTGCCGGCATACCCGGTGTCGTGCTACAACCTGTCAATAGTGCTGCACCGCCGACTATAAGCAGTGTATACATTTGTCGTTTCATGCGTGTTTCCTTTGTAAATCTCTTTGCTGCAATTATCGTTAAGCAAGTATATCAAAAAATAGTCACGAATATATAACAATAGCCCTGAACCGGGTTAAATTTATCAGATTATCCGGGATTGATGGATCAGATGTGATATAATCATCGGATATTCCCTCATTATATGAAGACAAGGAGCATAAATGCGTACAATGGCAACGGCCGAGGAAGCGAAGAGAGCTCATGCGCTGGTCAGTGGTTTACAGCACTATTTTGTTGAAAAACTCGATAGTGTCAGCCATGAACTTGGAAAAGACAAAGCATGCGAAGCTGTCGAATGGCTCAGAGATGAGGGCAGACATGGCGGCGGTGTGCGTTATGAAACACGGGATGAGACTGTTTTTGACCGAGGATCGGTCAATATTTCACAGGTGCATTATGAAGATGATCTGACAAAAAAACTTGGATCGGCTACAGCCATTTCAACCATTATTCATCCTGCCAACCCGCATGCCCCTTCGATGCATATGCATATTTCCTGGACACAGATGAAAGAGGGGAACGGCTACTGGCGTCTGATGGCCGACCTGAACCCCGCTTTACAGAACGATGTATTCAAACGCGATTTTGACATGGCGCTTGAACGGATAACGGATGCCCTTTACGAAGAGGGGGCAGCACAGGCGGAGCAGTACTTTTTTATCCCGGTACTTGAACGTACACGGGGTGTAAGCCATTTTTATCTTGAAGGATATAACAGCGGTGACTTTGAGGCAGACATAGCCTTTGCACAGCGTTTTGGTGAAGCAGTCATCGATGCCTATATCGGTATTACGCTTCAGGCATTGCAGTATTACCGTACTTTTACAGCAGAAGAAAAGGCACGGCAGATTGATTATCATACACTCTACCTGTTTCAGGTTTTGACACTGGACAGAGGTACCACATCGGGGTTGCTGGTGCATGACCAGAACGATGTGGGCATTATGGGGTCTCTCCCTTCCCATGTCAACCGTCCTCTGCTATACAGCTGGCTGGAGAAGATGCCCAAACCGCAGGACAGGCTGCTGCTTTCACTCATCGAGGCACTGCCAGAAGGCAAGATTGTACCGGTGGATGAACGTGTCAAAAAGAGATTGGCCAATGCGGTAAGGTCACACTATAAAGCATTCCCAGAAGCGTTAAAGATGCAGGCAAGCAGCACAATAGTCCCGCCTACAGTGGAGAATCATACAAAAGCAGAATAAAAGGCTACGAGATTAGTACAAAGCGGCCAGCATCCCTGTCTTTTTTTAGATTGACATAGGAGGCGATATGTCCGTGCATGGCAATATAGATGCCTTCACTTTCAAGAAAGTGTAATGCTGTCCAGGCTGATGCAAAGTTGGCGGATGCTTCGGCAGGGTCGATGCTGTAGGGTACCATGGCACCGGTAAGAACGATTTTCTTGTCTATTTCCGCTTCGGCAAGATAGGCGGCAGTGACATCCATTGTATCGGTACCGTGAACAATGAGTATCTTCTCTTCTTCCGCACGGTGAATGGTCGCCAGCAGTTCCAGCCGATCATGGTTGGTCATCTCCAGAGAATCCTTTCCGATAATGTTGATCACATGACCATTCCCATGCCATTTCTGTGTGAGACGTTCCATCGCTTTTCCTTCTTTCTCTACTTCCAGTGAACCCGTAACAGGATTATAAACTTTGTTGAATGTACCGCCGGTATTGATGATGAGTATTGCTTCCGTATCTTTCATAATATGCTTCTTCGTTCTTTTTTTCCCGAATGGTACTACATTTTACCTCAGTAATGATAAAATGATGCAATTTATTTCAGGGCACGTTTGTGCCCTTATTGGAGCAGAAGCATGATCATGAAAGGCAAAAAAGGTGTTGTCCTCGGCATCGCAAACAAGAAATCTATTGCATACGGCATTGCAAAAGCATGCCAGGAGCAGGGTGCCGAGATGGCGATCACCTTCCTTAACGAGCGTTTTGAGAAGAAACTGGCTCCTGTTGCCGAAGAGCTTGGATGTGAGGGGCGTTTCTATCCGTGTGATGTGAGCAAACCAGAAGAGATCAAAGCACTTAGAGAGTCGCTTGAGAAGGACTTCGGGCAGATCGATTTTATTGTCCACTCTATTGCATTTGCACCAAAAGAGGGACTCAGTGGGCGTTTTATGGATATTTCCAAAGAGGCGTTTGATGTAGCAATGGACATCTCTGTCTACTCACTCATTGAAATCACAAGAGAACTCAAGCCTATCCTCTCTGACAACGCTTCGGTGCTGACACTCTCTTACTACGGCGGTGTCAAGTACATACCAAACTACAACCTGATGGGTGTTGCCAAAGCGGCACTGGAGATGACGGTCAAGTATCTTGCAGAAGATCTTGGAAGTGACGGTGTGCGTGTCAATGCCATCAGTGCAGGTCCTATCAAGACGCTTGCAGCAGCGGGCATTGGTGATTTCTCCTTCATGCTCAAGTGGAATGCGGCACACGCACCGCTGAAGAAGAATGTGACCATCGAAGAGGTAGGTAACTCAGGTATGTACCTGCTCTCTGATCTCTCTTCAGCCGTAACCGGTGAGATCCACTATGTTGACGGCGGATTTAACATCATGGGAATGCCGGCAGTTGAGTTTGACGAGAATGGCAAACCGACGATTGCATGGAACGGAGAGTCAAAATAAGTGCCTGGCACTTATTTTGAAGTGAAGAGTTAATAGTATTGGTTTGCAATGCCTTTATTAATGGGGAAGAAGAAGTGAAGCAAGATTCCAATGCTTATTTAGAAAAAAAGCGTTTTTTTGAAAAAGTCCTGACGATCTATGGACGCAATGCGGTGCTTGAAGCGTTGGAAGATCTTTCTGTAACTGTGCACAAACTTCATTTTTCCAAGTCAAACAAACCTGCACCGGTTTTAAAGCAGATGGAAGCCATCGCACAAAAGCGTGGGATTGAAGTGGCATACCATGACAAGCAGGCACTCTCACGCATCTCCAAAAATGCAAAGCAGGATCAGGGGGTGGCACTGGACATCGTGCTGGAGCATTTCGGGAATGAAGAAGATTTTCTCTCCAAAAATGACAGTTACCGCATACTCGCCCTTGACGGGATCACCAATCCGCAAAATCTCGGCATGATCATCCGCTCTGCAGCGGCAGGAAATATCGATGCGATTATTCTTCCGACCAAGGGTGCTGCGCAGATCAGCCCGCTGGTCATCAAGGCAAGTGTGGGTACTCTCTTTAAAATGCCCATTATCAAAACCTCCGACCTCTCAAAAACCCTGCAACATTTCAAAGAGAAGGGGGCTGATCTCTACACCCTCTCTTCCCATGCGAAAAAGAGCTACAAAGAGCAGTCCTACAGCAACAAGACGATCTTTGTACTGGGCAATGAGAGTGAAGGGGTCAGCAAAAAGGTCGAAGCACTCTGTAATGAAAGCATCGCCATACCTATGAACAGAGGTGTTGAATCGCTCAATGTGGCGGTGACTGCTTCGCTGCTGTCTTTTTTGGATTGATTTGCTCCTTTTTTCTTAGCCTCTAAAATTTTTTCTTTTTGCATCTCACTGCATATTAGGTTATAATGGATACAAATATGTCATGTTGTGTGGTGCAATACTGCTTTCCCTGCTGAAAAAAGGAGGCTTTTGTCATGTCCCGTTTCGTAAAAATATGTTTGATGCTGTTGTCTGTATCTATTGCTGCCCTCCATGCAAGTGATACAAAGTGGATACCTGTCATGGTAGGGGATATTGTTATCTTTGTACCGGGACATACACAAAATAATGCTATTGCGACAACAAAGTCCGTATATCGTTCAGATGAAACGGTTTCGGTTGTTGTTGATGCCGCACTTTCCGGTGATCATGACTGGGCAGGTATCTATGCTGCGGGTGCAGGAAATGCAAGAGCAAATGCCACTGCATGGAACTGGGTCAATGGAAACGGCACAGTGATGA
>WGDG01000140.1 GCA_015493425.1 Sulfurovum sp. | reverse complement strand
ACTTCAACTATATAGCCGCAATGCGTCAGTGGTGGAACGGTAGACACGCTACCTTGAGGGGGTAGTGCCCTAGTGGTGTGGAGGTTCAAATCCTCTCTGACGCACCATTCTCACAAATTTTCCAACTATATTTATTTTACCATATTCACAATTCAAATCGACTATACTACAGCTTTACCTATCTTGAAAACAAGGAAACCGTATGGAAGCATTGGGTGGCTTGATTGGATTGGCACTTGGGTTGGGGATCTTTATCTTCTGGATATGGGCACTGATCGATATTCTCAAAAGTAACTTCAACGACAGTATCAATAAGTTGATATGGTTTTTGGTTGTGTTCTTCCTCTATGCATTCGGTGCATTATTGTATTATTTTATAGGAAAAAATCAGAAAGCATAAAGTGATTTTTCTGTGACATTCAGACTTTTAGAGAAAAAATTTGCCTTTCTCATCAGTAAAATGTCTGCAAATGCCCATTTTATGGGGAGTTTAGACTTTGTTTTATGAAATTTTAAGAATAGATTGTGCTATAATAAATCTATCTTACACAATAAAGGAAGAAGAATGACAAAATCAGAATTCGTAGAACTGGTTCAGAAAAATGGAGAGTATGAGAGCAAAGCAGCGGCAGAGAGAGCAGTAAAAGCATTTATTGACTCTGTAACAGAAGCACTGACTAAAAAAGAGTCAGTTTCTCTCGTAGGTTTCGGAACCTTCTCTACAGCAGAAGTAGCGGCTAAAAGCGGTAAAGTACCTGGTACAGATAAAACATACAGCAAGCCTGCGCATACTGCACCCAAGTTCAAATTTGGTAAAACACTTAAAGACGCTGTTGCCGCGGCGAAGTAATTACCTTCTGACTGCCTTTGGCAGTCATCTACAGCTCAACTTTTGTTACGTTCTTCAATAAAACTCTTTTCTCATTCATGCAGACTTTGCGCGCCTTTTTGACACTGGAGCAGTTGGCTACCTGTGAAGTAACATAGATAACCGTTACAAGCATAAAAACAAGCATACTGCCAATGAAAGTTGATACCAAAATAACATTGCGGTAATTTTTACATTTTCTCCAAAAGTTACGCCACCACATTTGCCACTCCTTTGCTCTTTTTTTCAGTATATAACCTGGATGTGGAATGCATGTGGAGTACAAAATGGTATAATGGTGTCAAAAAAAGTGAGCATTCATGGAGTTAAAAGAGACAATAGGGCTTGGTGTAGCAGGAAACTTTGCGCACCATCTTGAGCAGGCGGGAGAGCTGAAAGATTTTGAAAATGTCGTGACGGAAGCCCCGGAAGCCCCAAAAGGTATCTTCCCTTTTTATCTACCCGGGAATGATGGTTTTTTAGGTGTTTACTGCATTGGTACAGATACCTTGCAGCTCCCTTCTTATGAAGCCAATGCGCAGGTAGAGCCTGAAATTGCCGTATTGTTTGAGATTGTCTATGACGATACAATGCGTGTGAGTGATCTTGTTGCCAAAAGATTTACCACGTTTAACGATTGCACGATCCGGAAAGAGGGGGCGAAGAAGATTTCTGAAAAGAAGTCATGGGGGCAAAACTCCAAAGGAATCGGAGACAAGTGGATCGAGATTGACATATTTGAAGCAGGCGGTATCATGGATCGATACCACCTTTGCTCCTACCTGAAACGGGATGGTGTGCTGCATCCGTATGGTGTGGACGCTCCATTGCCCGGATATAGCTATTTTTACGGAAAACTGAAAAACTGGCTGATCGATAAAATGAATCAGCAGGAGGATTTTGGCCCTCTTGAAAATATTTATGCGCATCTGAAAGCGTGTGGGTATCCCAAAGAGGCACTTATCTCCATCGGTGCGACAGCCTATGCAGCGTTTGGAGAGAAGCACTATCTGCAAGCAGGAGATGAAGTATTTGTGATTGCTTATGATGCGAGTTGCGAAAAGGGAGATCTGACCCCTTCCGAGAGTAAAGTTATATTACATCAGGTAGTAGTGTAACTACCCGTTGAGCTGCTGTTTGATCTCCGTAACAAATTCGGTAATATCATCATGGAGAGCCTGTAGATCCTCTTCATGCTCCACTTCATCTGCAAGAATCTGTGAAACAATATCGTAGGTGACAATGTCTTTGTTACGTGTTCTTTCAGCAATCTGGGAATAGACACTGATGGCACACTGTTCTCCCTTGATGGCATCTTCAAGGATATTGACCACATTGTATGCGGTAGGCGCATCATAGCCACAGTTGGAGTGGGTAAACCATGCTTCAGGATGAAGCAGCGGTGTGCCCCCAAGTTGCAGGATGCGGTCTGCAACCATGTTGGCGTGTCGGAGTTCGTCCGCTGCATGCTGCGTCAGTTCCGTGATAGCCGCATCCTTCATGATGCCGGTAATGACTTTTGCTTCAATGAAGTACTGGTAATATGCCAGCCACTCATCGGCATATGCCCGGTTGAGCATGGTAATAATCTCGTCGATCTCAATACCCTGTATGATCGAATTTCCTTTGTGTGCCATGATAACTCCTTATAAATTATGTTCTAAAATAAGATGACATAATTAATAGTATCAGAGCTATGCTTAAAGGAAAATAATTATTATTTAACTCTTGAACCATCCTTTGATACGTTCAAATGCTGATTCAAAAGTACTTTTATGCGGATGGCTCTCTACACCGTAGCTCTCCTGAAGTTTTTCCAGCAGTTCTTTTTGTTCATCATTGAATTTTTTAGGTAGTATAAGTTTGATCTGTGCGATGAGACGGCCTTTTCTTCCACTGTGAACATCAGGTACACCTTCGCCTTCGAATACAAACTGTTCTCTGTCTTTGGTACCTTGCTTAAGGTTGAGTTCGAGCTCCCCTTTGAGGGCAGGAATAGAAATGGTCTCTCCCAGAATCGCCTGAGTGAAAAATACCGGTACCTCAATGTAGAGGTCATTGCCGTTTCGGACAAAGTGCTCGTCTTCTTCAACATAGAAGGTTAGGTAAAGATCGCCGCGTCTGCCCTCTTTGGACTCATTTCCATGCCCCGGTACTCTCAGGCGCTTTCCGCTGTCCACACCGGCAGGGATCTTGACAGTGACACTCTCCTCTTTGATCTCATACCCTTTTCCTTGGCAGGAAGGACACTTCTGTTCGATCTTTTTACCCATACCGTGACATTTTGGACACTCTTGAGCAAAGGTCATGAAGCCTTGACGCATTACGATCTGTCCCTGACCTCCACAGTAGTCACAGGTAGACATTTTGCCGTCTTTTGCACCTGTACCCTGGCAGTCACGGCAGTAGGTTTTGTAACGGATATCGACAGTTTTTTCACAGCCGAATACCGCTTCATTGAACTGCAGTGTCAATTCCATTTCAAAGTCAAGTGCGTATTTTTGTCCCGGGTCACGTCTGTTTTGACCAAACCCGCCAAAGCCTCCGCCTCCACCGAACATGGAGTTGAAGATATCCATAATGTCATCCATATTCGCACTGCCGAAGCCGCCGGCTCCCTGACCCTGAAGCCCCTCTTTGCCGTAACGGTCATAGACGGCCCGCTTCTCTTCATCGCTGAGTACCTGGTATGCTTCATTGATCAGTTTGAATTTTTCTTCGGCCTCTTTGTCACCGGGGTTTCTGTCGGGATGATACTTGAGTGCCAGTTTACGGTAGGCTTTCTTCAGCTCCGCACCGCTGCAGTCCCTGCTCACTTCGAGAATTTCGTAATAGTCCATTTCGCTCATTGGCGTTCTCCTAAAATAGGTAAAATATTGGGCGAATTCTACCATAATTTCGTTATAATGGCGAATTAAAAAAAGGTAGGCAAAAATGGTTGTACACATTGTACTTTTCAAGTTCAAGGAAGAACACAAACAAGCCAATATGATTCAGGCAAAGCAGATGCTTGAAAACCTGATGGGGGCAGTACCGTCACTGCGCAGTATCGATGTGGGACTGAACTTTTCCAAAGAAGAGCGGGCGATGGACTTGAGCATTATTACAACATTTGAGAGCAGAGAAGGGCTGGAAGCCTATGCCGTGCATCCTGAACACCTTAAGGTGGTTGAGTTTATTAAAGAGGTGGTTGAGTACTCTAAAGTGGTGGACTATGAAAAGCACGACTGATTTTAGATTGATAATTGATGATGGAGAATGGAAAATGATGGTTGCTTTTCTGAGAAAAGCTTTTTTAAAGACATAGGACTTCTGTTCTATGATTGAATATTTGAGATAAACAGCAGCATTGCGTAGGGTGCGTAACCACGCACCAAAAAGAGTAATCATGAAACAGCATAAAATTGAGGCGTTTGAAAATTTGGTAGAGGCATTTGGATCACTGCCGTCGGTAGGCAAAAAGACGGCGGTACGTCTGGCATATCATGCGGTGATGGAAGACGGATTTGGTGCACTTAAACTGGCACATGCTATTGAGCATGCAGTAGGGAGTATCCAAAAGTGCAGCAAATGTCATAATATGAGTGAAGATGAACTCTGTTCCATCTGTTCCGATCCGTACCGTGATACTACCAAGCTTTGTATTGTTCAGAGTGCAAAAGATATTTTGACGATAGAGGAGAGCGGACAGTTTACCGGAGTGTACTATGTGATTTCCCAAGTACAGGATATGGATGAATCACACCTCTTTTATGCTGTTGAGGGGGTTGAGGAGATCATCTTTGCTTTTCCGCCAAGTATTGCGACCGATACGATGATCCTCTACATTGAGGACAAGCTTTCGGGTCTGCCTGTCAGGTTTACCAAAATCGCGCAGGGAGTGCCTACCGGTGTAGAACTTGAGAATATCGATATGATGTCACTTTCCCGAGCATTTGAAGCAAGAGTAAAAATATAAAATAGGTGTAGGCTGCGTAATGCCCACCGAAATACCCTTGGGGTGCACGCACCTTTTATGTCGTATCTGCCTACTGCGTTTTCTGATCTATATAATCCTGTACAAATTTCCGCACGTCAGCATAGACAAATGAGTCTTTGTAGCCTTCAATCTTGCCGCCGCTGGCATTAGGGTGCCCGCCACCGTTTCCAATGAGTGCTGCCATCTGTGAAACATCGAGTTTGTTGTTGCTGCGCAATGAGAAGTTGCCTCTGAAGTTGACATCCATATAAAAGTCGTAGTCGGGGTTATTGACAAGGAAGGTGTTGCCGATAATGGAGGTGTTGCCAACGTTATAGCCAAGAATGCCTTTGTAGTCTTTGTAATGAATGGTCAGACGCTGTTTGTCTTTGCTGAGCAGATCGGTAACGTAGTCGGCTACGAGGTTGTCTTTGGTTTTGTTGGTTCCCTTATTGAAGAATGCTTTTTTGATCTGGTGCAGGTCATCATCAAGCTTAATGGGTGCTTCATGTGCGCTGATACGTTCTTTTGCTGCTTCTATCATAGCCAGTTTGAATGCTCTGTCTTCATCGGGAAAGAGAATGCGGTTGATCTCCCGTGCGCCGGAGATCATGCCCAGCATTACCTTTCCGTATTCGAAATAGGGGTCTTTATCTTTCCAGATGTCGATGGCGTTGATTGCCTTGACGATGTCGGCATATTCGTTTTCAGGGTCGAAACCGTAATGCTGCTGCAGCCAGTCATAGGTGATGAGTGTAGCACAGCGG
>WGDG01000139.1 GCA_015493425.1 Sulfurovum sp. | reverse complement strand
GGGGAAACATGTTAAACTGCGCGTTTTCCTCCGCGGCCGTGAAATGGCCAATCCGGAGTGGGGGGTAGAAGTACTGAATCGCGTCTGGCCTATGCTTGAAGATATTGCACAGCTCGAAAGCCCGCCAAAGCAGGAAGGGCGTTACATCAACATGTACGTCACACCGCTGAAAAAGTAAGTTTCTCTATATCTCCAGACTGAAAACTGTCTGTCATCCCGCACGCGATGCGGGATCTTTGATTATTTGACGTTCTTCTTTATTTCTTTGTTCTCGTGACAAAGAAAAAAGAGAAACGAAGCAAAGAAAAAAAGAAAACACGATAACGCGTGATTTTTGTCATATTCCTTTGACAAGCTATCTCTATTTGGTTTACATTTTATATGTGCTTTTCCTCATTCACAGTGTAGTGCAGCTTCAGCCCCTCACTTGTCATCATAAAGCCTGAAATGACAATCTTCCCCTCATGCACCATTTGGTGGTGTTTCTTGCACAGAGGGATGAGGTTGTATTTGTGGTTTTTATGGAAGTGCTCAATGTGGCCGGTGTCGTTAGCCTGCTGCTGCTCGGCGATATGGTGGACATCTTCGACATTTTCATCGCACAGCGCACATTTTGTCAGGTAGAGTTCTTTATTGTATTTGCTGCTTTTGCGTTTACGAAGCTTCTTGATCTCACTGCTGTGGTTGCCGAGACTCTCACGTATCTCCTGCGCCATTTTGAGGAATTCCCCATCCATATGGAGGGAGCGCGCGAACTCAAGGCCATAAAGGCTGTCACCGCGTCCAAGCTGTAGTACGCGGTTGTAAATAAGGGTATCACTGCTCTCATCATACCGAATGCCAAGATGCAGGAAGATGAGGTGTTTGGCTTTCTGCAGCTGCGGTATGGTGCCAAGTTGATGCAGATGTGTGGCAAAAATAAACGTTGAGCGCAGTGATAGGAGTTTGAGAATGGCTGCCGAGACAATGGCGAGAGCCGACTCGGTCTCTGTCCCCTGCGAAATTTCGTCTCCAAGTACCAGGGAGCGCTCATCTGCACGGTTAAATATGTTCTTGAGCTCCTGCATCTCGACAGAGAATGTACTCAAACCTTTGTAGAGGTTGTCTTTGCTGACAATACGTGTAAAGAGTTTGTCATAAAGTCCGAAACGAAGCTCAGCAGCGGGGACGAAGAAGCCTGCCTGGGCAAGAACCACGGAGAGTCCGATGCTTTTCATCAGTGACGATTTCCCCGAGGAGTTGATGCCGTAAAGCAGCACGCCCAGCACGTCTTCTCCGTCGCTTGCGTTGAGGGTGATGTGGTTGTGTGCCGTACCGTTGTTCTCTCCCAGAAAGATATCGTTAGGTACGTAGATGCCCCGCTCGTCATTGGCTTCAATGATGGGGTGTCGCAGCCCTACGGCCTCGTAGAAGTTTCCCTCTTCGATAATGGGGCGGGTCAGGTTCATCGTACGTGCACATTTTGCTGTAGAGATTGCCACATCGATGTTGGCAATGAATCCGATGAGTTTGTCAAGCAGCAGCGAAAAGCGTTTTTCAAGCAGGTCGAGACTCTCGATATAGCGTTGTTTGACCAGGGATACCAGCTGAACCTGTGCGGTTTCGTACGAACGGGTAATTTCCTCAAAAAGCGGTGCCTGTACCTTCACGGCGTTTTTGAGGTGTTTGTAACGGAAATCTTTAAAGAAGTGGTGTTGGTTGTCAATGGTGACAAAGGAGTCTTTGAGCTGCTTTTCGATGAGCGAGAAGCGGTTCTTTGTCAGGTTGATGTAGTACCCTTCGCTCTCAAGGTAGCCGACAGTGGTGTAGCGGGTGTTTGAAGCAGAGAAGAGCTTATCTTTTTCAAAGAGCGATTCGACATGTTCTGCCACCTGCTCCATCTTCTCCACTTCGTGCTGCTGTGTGGCAACGATGGTATCGATAGCAGGGTAGATACCGCTTTTGAAGATGTTGTCGTTGATCTGCTCGATGCGGAAGCGGGCACAGACATCAAGCTCGAAGGTTTTTTCGAGCACCGTAAGCATTTCGCGTGCTTCATCTTTGAGGTTTTCATCAAACGCCACGCCGTTTGCTTCGGCATCGTCCAGCAGTTTCAAAACTGACTCAAGGCTCATTGTGATGTAGGTCAGTTCCACAGGGTGAAGTTTGCGCAGTTTGATACGCCGTGCGATTCGCTCGAGGTCGTAGATCTGCTTCAAATGTGTTTCGAATCGATCTGTGTTTGGCAGCAGTTTCTCCACCAGATCGTAACGTGCCTCAAGCAGTGTTTTATCGCAGACGGGGTTGAGCAGGCGCTCTTTGAGAAGGCGTTTTCCAAAAGCAGTAGATGTCTTGTCTACAAGATCAAGCAGTGTCACATCTGCCGGGTCACGGCTGATAACCGAGAGTTGTTCCATCGCATTGTTGCCGATGTACATATATCGGCTGTCGCCCAGAAACTGGGGTCTATTCATCTTTTCAATAATGCTTTCGTCATGCTCGATAATGAAATCAATCAGTACCGCCAGTGCTTCGGTGGTGTAGGGATGGCGCTCAAGGTCAAGATATTCGATGGGGCTTAGAAAAGAGTTGATCTCGAAGATGCGTTTGAAAAGTTCATTCTGGTAGCTGATTTTAAAGCGCTTGTCGTTGAGCGAGTAGTGGGTTGCGGCAAGTTCAAGGTAATGTATCAGCCACTCAGCATCGATGGCTTTGCTTTCCAGAGTGAGGATCACCTCGGAGGTGCTGTAGGTCTGAAGGAGGTTAAAGGCTTCATCAAGCGCATAGGTTTTGTCGTCGCGGCTGGAGTGGATCTCGTTGCAGATGGTTTTGCCGGTGGTAACATCAATGGCAGCATAGCCAACGGAGTAGATACCGGCATTTTCATCCACAAGCAATGAAACAATGTTGTTCTCTGTCGGTTCACTGAGGTATTCGAAGTTGGTACCCGGGCTGATGATGTTTGCCACATAGCGTTTGACATTGGGCATTTCACCTTTTTGCTTGACGACAATGATAGTGTATTTTTTGGTAGCGATGAGCCGTGAGAGATAGCGGTCGAGCGAAACGGCGGGAACCCCGGCAAGCAGCGGGTTGCTTACCGAGTTCTCCAGTACAGCCTTACTCTTTCGGGTGAGCTGAATATTGAGGAGTTCGGCAACCTCTTTGGCCTTGCCGATCTTGCGTTGGTCGTTGTTGACTTCGTAGACTTCAAAGAAAGTGCCTATCTCCATCAGCACCAGTGCATCTTTACCGTATTTTTCTTCAAAGTGCTCCTGCAGTTCGAAGTAGATCTCGGTCAGAAGCTTCTTTTTCTGTGAAAGTATCTTGGCTGCTTTGTCCACGAAACGCCCTCTGTTTTAGTAGGATAGATTCTATCATAAAGGGGGTTAGAGTAGGGTGGTTTTTATAGTTTTATAAAACTTTCAAATAATCTCGGTATAATACCGTCCCATTTTATGCCGACTGTAAGACGGTATGAAAAATTCAACAGGGAGTAAGCATATGCCAAAGATGAAGAGCGTAAAAGGCGCTGTCAAGCGTTTTAAGATCAAAAAGAGCGGCAAAATCAAAAGAGGGACGGCGTACAGAAGCCACATTCTCACTAAAGTCGACGGTAAACACCACAGACAGATGAGACACCCAAAACACGTCGATCCGGTTGACGCGAAAAATATTAAAGAGATGATCGTATAAGACGATCCAACTGAAGTAAGGTTCCCCCAAAACACGGGGCAAGTCCGGCAAAGTCGGCACCTATTTCTAAACAAAGAAAACGGTAAAGGAAAACCATGAGAGTAAAAACTGGTACAGTCAGACATAGACGTCACAAAAAACTGCTTAAGCAGGCAAGAGGGTTCTACAGCGGAAGAAGAAAACACTTCAGAAAAGCGAAAGAGCAACTTGAGCGTTCACTGGTATATGCTTACAGAGACAGAAGACAGAAAAAAAGAGATTTCAGAAAACTCTGGATCATCCGTATCAATGCGGCAGCGAGACTTAACGATCTTAACTATTCAAGATTTATGCACGGTCTCAAGCTTGCAAATATCGAACTTGACAGAAAAGTACTTGCTGACATGGCAATGAACAACCCTGAAGCGTTTACAAAAGTAGCCGACGCGTCCAAAGCGGCACTGGCGAAGTAAGACGCACTGTCTTCAGAGAGGCTTCCCCGCCTCTCTTCCCCTTTTTATCCAATATTGACTTTTCAGAACACTACTGCCCTGAGGCAGAGCTGTTACTATCCCCATCGATTGTTTTGGAGAGTGTCTCCATATCGTTGACGAAACCCTGCATCTTTTGTGTCCATTTTTCCATGAAGCTTTGTGTCTTATTCAGGTCGATAACAATTTTGGTTTGGTTAACTTCTACTCCTACCTCTTTCTCTTCAAGAGCGCCTTGCTGCATTTCTTTGGCAAGTTCATCTGCTTTCGCTTTCATCTGCTTGGCAAGCTGTTGGAAGTAACTTTTTGTCTTGTTGGTGTCAATGATGATCTTTCCATCCGGAGTAGTGGTAATGCCAAGGTGGATAAGTTTGCCTTGGGCTGAAACCGGTATATTCTTCTTTTTGGGCGGTGTCTCCTGTGTGTTGTGCTCTTTCATCAGTGTCGGGTGTGCCTGTTGTGTTGTTTTGGCATTGTGCTCTGCCTGGGGCACAGATTTTTCGTGTGTTTCATGTTTTTGTTCACAGCCTGTAAGGAGTGCTGCGGCAAGAAGTATGGGGAGTAGGTATTTCATGCATTAGCCTTTGTATATAGATAGTGCTATTATACATACTTTTGTGAAGAAAATGTGGGAGTGTTTTATGTGAATCCGGGGAAACCCCGGGAAATAGGGAAGTTTAAATTATTTGCCTCCGCATTTGCCTTGGCCGCATTTGCCTTTTTTCATCTCTTTTTTTGCCTTCTCTTTGGCTTTGTCGCCATTGCATTTGCCCATAGCCTTTTCTTTGGCTTTGTCTGCACCGCATTTCCCTGCCTGACACTTCATTGTTTTTGGAGCCTCTTTTCCGCCTGCACATTTAGCGTTTGCTGCTGTCATGGTGAAGGCTGCGGCTCCTGCAAAAATAAGTCCTAATTTGATGATCTGTTTCATACTGTTTTCCTTGTGTTGGGTTACTGCTCGTCACCAAAGAGAAGGTGGTCGAGGCTGAATTTTCCGGCTCCAAATGAAGCGAAGATGGCTAAAAACAACATATAGTAAAGCGGTATCTCAAAGCCGTTGTTGCCTGCGCCGAAACCGTTAGGCAGGTGTACGGTGAGAATGGCAACGACCATCACCACCATCAGCGGTATCGAGATAAGCCGCGTAAAGAGTCCCAGTGTCAGCAGAACCACCCCTGTGATTTCCGTTGTCGCTGCCATATAGGCGTTGAGTGTCGGCAGCGGGTAGCCCATACTTTCAAACCATACTGAAACGGCATGGATGTCCGACCACTTTTGCATCGCCGGTTCATAAAAACCGTAAGCGACAGCGAGTCGGGCGAAGAGCAGTGCGGTATCCTGTCCGTGGCTGAGCAGGTTTCTGGTGAAAGTATAGAAACGGTGAAACATGGGAACTCCTTTTAAAATACGCTGCATCAACGTGACTTGATACAATGGCAGTATAGCGCTATGCCTGTGCACTCTGTGTGTAGCTTTTTGGTTGTAACGATGAAAAAACGTGCACTCTGGCTACACAGAAAGAGGGTAGTATAATGTCAGATAGAGAAAAGGATATTAATGAAAGTAGAAAGAAGAGCCTTTTTAGCCGGAGTCGGTGTGTTTGGTGCGGCTGTCTGTCTGCCACAGCGCACTAAGGCAGCACAGGAACCAGCTAAAACCTTTGCAGAAGCTGTACCGGTGATTGCCGCTGTGCAGCGGCACATGTTTCCCAAAGGCGGTAAACTGCCCGATGCCGACACGATGCATATGAACCGTTTTCTGATAGAGACAGTAGCGCATCCTACGTATGACAGAGATATCCGTGCGTTTATCATTGACGGAGCAAAAGAGCTCATGCTGCGTGAAAATGGGAAACTGCTCGGTTATAATCATGGTGCGATGGAAGCGGCGCTGCGACGCTATGAAGCGACTGATTACGGCAGCAACTGGCTCTCTCGTATTATGATATTGTCACTTGAAGCACTGCTGGGTGATCCTGTTTACGGCAGTAATGTGGGAGAAGCGGGTTGGAGGACAGTACAGAGCTTTGGTGGCCAGCCACGCCCGAAAACAAGGTACATCCAACTATGAAGTCTGAACAGTTCGATGCGCTTATCATCGGTTCGGGTGCCAGCGGCGGTGCGGTAGCTTATACGCTGTGCAAGGCTGGGTTCAAAGTAGCTGTTCTTGAAAAAGGCAGGCTGATCAAACGCGAGGAGTTTAGTAAAGACGAAATTGCCTATTGCCGTCGGGACATTGTTACTCCCAATCTTTTCGAAGAGTACCATGTCATCGAAGAGAAGGTTGACGGAAAATGGGAAGCGACACCTACCTACGAGAGCGGGTGGAGTTTCTGGAATGGCAATATTGTCGGCGGTTCATCGAATTTCATGAGCGGTATGTTCCACCGTATGCACCCAGATGACTTTCGCCTCAGAAGCAAGTACGGTTCCATCGAGGGTGCCAATGTTGTCGACTGGCCTATCTGTTACGAGGATTTGGAGCCCTATTATGCCAAAGTCGAAACACTGGTGGGCATTTCGGGGCGTTTTCGGGCACATCCTTTCGAACCGCCGCGCAGCACACCGGATTTCCCTCAGCCGCCAACCAGAGAAAATGCGGTTGTCAAGCTGCTTGACAAGAGCTGTCAATCGCTTGGTATTGCTCCGCTGGTGACACCAAGAGGGGTACTCTCCAGGGACAAGGGGCACAGAAATGCCTGTTACTACTCCAACTTCTGCGGCAGTTACGGCTGCAGTTCGGGGGCAAAGAGTAGTTCCAGAGAGTCGCTGCTGATTCCTGCACTGGCAACGGGCAACTTGACACTATTGAGCAATACCCACGTCAAGCAGCTGCAAAGCGACAGTAAAACCCATGTCAGTCATGCCGTAGCTGTTGACACGGTGACAGGCAAAGAACGTACCATCAGTGCACGCCTTTTCGTCGTTGCCGCTCAGGCGCACGAAAGTGCCAGACTGCTGCTCAACTCCGCCAACCGCCTCCACCCCAACGGCCTTGCCAACAGCAGCGGAGAGGTGGGCAAGAATCTTATCTTCTCCGGCGGCGGTTCGGGACAGGGGGAACTGCATGAAGATACGCTCAAAGAGATCAGTTTCGATGCACTGATGCAGACAGGCTACTTTGTTAACCGCTCTATCCTCGACTGGTACTTCATAGACGACTGGTGGGAGGGAAAGTTCAAGGGCGGTTCGGTAGAGTTCATGTTCGAGCATCAAAACATCATCTCCCGTGCGGTCAAGAGCCGTTACGGAAACGAACGGCTGCTCTGGGGCGATGCGCTGGCAGAGAAGCTGACAGAACGCTTTACAAAACAGAAGAGTATCCGCTTTGAAATTTTCAATGACTGGCTGCCCAACGATAACTGTTTCGTTTCGCTTGACCCTACACATAAAGACAAGTACGGTATGCCTGTAGGCAGACTGCGTATCGAGGGACACCCTCAGGATGTTAAAGTGGGCAATTACATTGCCAAAAAGTGTGAAAAGGTACTCGAGAAAATGGGTGCGAAGAACATCTACTCCTCCGTCTCTGCCGCACCGCCGCAAAATCTTGTTGCCGGCGGCTGTCGTTTCGGCAATGATCCCAAAACATCAGTCCTTGACAAATACTGTCGTGCGCATGATGTTGCCAACCTCTATGTTGTCGATGCAAGCTTCATGCCTACCGGCGGTTCTGTTGCTTATACCTGGACCATCTACGCTAATGCCCTGCGTGTTGCGGATCATATTGTTGAAGTACTGGAAAAGGGGGAAGTGTGAGGTTGGTTATTAATAACTGGTGTATGGGTTATTGGTGGGGTGTGTAGTGTCATCCCGGACTTGATCCGGGATCTTGACATCAATTAAACAGTTAACGTTCCTCTTCATTTCTTTTTTCTTTGTAGCAGCACAAAGAAAAAGAGAAACGAAGCAAAGAAAAAAGAAAGACTGATATCCTGACGGGTTGTCAAATACCTTCCTTTCCCTGAAAAACTTGCTATGACAATAGAAGTTATAGAAGGCCAATCTTTTTTGTCACCCCGGACTCGATCTGGGATATTCAGACTGTTTTGCAAGTTAGCGTAAGGCGTAAGGATTCCTGCTTTCGTAGGAATGACAGCGCTTTAAGGTTGACTTCAACCAACCCATGCAAAATTCTCTTAACTCTTAACTCTTAACTC
>WGDG01000138.1 GCA_015493425.1 Sulfurovum sp. | reverse complement strand
TCTTTACTTTCACCGTGGATCATACGTGCATCATTGTCAAGACGGACAAAAATAGGTACCTGATCCTGTTGGTCTTTTGTATTCTTGACCGCCACAGGCATCCCTTTGAATGCCAGATAGATAATCTGGTTGACCTGATCGACACTCAAACCGCTTCGAATGATCTTCTCCTTGTTTGGTGAGAGCATATAGGTATCGTAAATGTCATCGAGCATGACATCCACATCGACCAGACCTTCGGTTTTGGCCAATATCCGGCTAACCCTCTCGGCAACATGGCGAAGCTCCTTGTCGTTTTTCGCATACACTTCCACCACAACCGTTGCCAGTGTCGGAGGGCCTGACGGCATTTCTATAAATTTGATGCTTGTATGCGGATGCAGATGACCACAGGCTTTCTGAATGGAAGGACGGATGCGATGTACCATTTTAAAGGACGGCTCATCACGGTGATGCTTGTCAGTCAGGTTCACCACTATTTCAGCCTGATTTTGAAAACGCTTAAAAGCACTTCCTTTGACAAGCCCTGCATAGTCAAGCGGTGCCCCCTGCCCCAGAAATATCTCCATATCGGTCACTTCAGGCTCTTTTTCAAGTTCATGCACCACACACTCCGCCACATCGCGCGTCTCTTTAATAGAAGCGTTGGTGGCTGTATCGATGTAAATGCTGAAGGTATTGGCACTTTTACCGGGAAGCATTTTTGCCAATACCAGCTTGGTAGGAATCATCATAATGGAACCCATCAGTGCAGCCAGTACCAGTCCTATGACGATCCAGCGTTTTTTACGGCTTTCAAGGATGTTGTAGAGAAATGGTTCAAACTTGATCATTGCTCTTCTCCTTTAGATGAATCATCCTCTTTTTTCTCTTCTTTATGCGCTTGGGCATGGTGGGCAAGTACCTCTTTTTTGATCTTTTTGAAATTCAAAAACTTTCGTGCCAAAAATGGAGCAAACACATATGCGACAAAAAGAGAGACCGCAAGTCCGACAGGTACATTGAGCGGGATGGGTTTCATAAACTGCCCCATCATACCACCGACAAACCCCATAGGTACCATTGTAAGAATAATGGCAATAGTGGCAATGTTTGTCGAAGGGCCAATCTCATCGGTTGCCTGTACAATGATTTCGTCAACACTCTTTTTGTCGATGTCAAGGTGTAGGCGACGATGGATATTTTCGATGACAATAATAGCATCGTCGACAATAAGTCCCAGTGAAAGCAAGAAGGCAAAAAGTGTGATACGGTTGATCGTCTGATCGGTCAACTGTGCGATAAAAAGTGTGGTTGCCAAAATCATTGGTACAGCGATGGTAACCACCATCGATTCGCGCCATCCCAGGAAAGGGATGAGAATAAGCATAATAATGAAAATGGTAATCTCAAGGTGATGCACCAGCTCATTGACCGCTTCATCGGCACGCTCTCCATAGTTTCGGGTAATAATGAAACCCACACCTGCCTTATGCAGCTCCTCTTTAGCCTCCTGTATTTTCTCTATGGCCTCTTCTGCAATGAATACAGCATTGGTACCTTTGAGTTTGGAGACTGTCATTGTGATTTGTTCTGTCAGCGGCCTGAAAGTCACTTCGTTATCGAGTTCGTCACTTCCCTCTTTCTTACGATGTTCGTTCTTTTTGATCTTTTCAGGATGTTTTGACATACCTATCTGATAATCGATAAGGGCATCCTGATAGTTTTGAATGTCGTAGCTGTACTCCACATCGGCAATATTTTTAAGGTAGATCGGCGATCCCATATATTCGGCGATAATAAGCTCTCTAAGGTCATCGACAGTATCGATGGCGTTCTCAACCCCAAAAACCACCAACTTGCCTTTGTCATTTTGGGTGTCGATCATCGGGGCATTGGTAGAAATGGACTTGATAGCCTTGGCTACCTGTCCCAGCGATATATGATAGGCAGAGAGTTTGTTCAGGTCGACCATCACATTGAACTGGGGACGTTTAACCCCTTTTAATGTCGTCTTCGAGACATTGTCCAGTGCATTGATCTCCTGCTGAAGCTCCCGGATGGTCTTGTAGAGCTTGACAATATCTATCTTGGCATTTGGCAGCTGGTAAAACGCAGCCGTCAACACAGGAATATCGATGTCGATGTCAAATGGTTTGACCAAAGGCGGCATGGTACCCTTGGGAAGCTGATCCATGTTCTGCATCACTTTATCGTAGAGCTTCAGATTTGACGACTCCCTGTCCTCACCAATGAAATACTGTACATTGACCACACCGAAATTATTCATGGCCGTACCGTATATATGCTCAACGCCTTTGATCTCACGTATACGCCGTTCAAGCGGTTTGACAATGACATTGAGTATCTCTTTGGGGGATGCGCCCGGCATCGCTACTATGACAGCGCCGCCACTGACTTCGATTTGCGGATCTTCTTCTCGCGGCATGGTCTGCAGCGATACAAAGCCAAGCAGTAAAATGGCAATAGCAAGTATAGGTGTAAGGGGGTTACTTAAAAATATTTTAGACAAGTGCCCCGCAATGTTTTTTATTTTGTAATCTTCCTTCATAGCAGCCATTATATCGACATTAAACATAAAAATTACTATTTATTCATCAATTCAAGTGTATTATTT
>WGDG01000137.1 GCA_015493425.1 Sulfurovum sp. | reverse complement strand
GGGGGAGATGATGGCGGAAGAGGAAGCCATGTCGCGGTCGCTGCTGTTGGAAACGATGACATAGCACTGGTTCATTACCGCAAGTGCCTGAGAGAGGATCTCAAGATGGTGCTTTCGGGGTTTTCCCCAGCGTGCAGGGACAAATACCACATCTGCCCCTTCTATCTGTTTCCACAACTCTTTGAAGCGCAGTTCGAAACAGATAAGAATCGCATAGGTGACTCCGTCTATCTCGAAGGGTTTGATGCGTTTCTTTTTGCCTGGGCTCAGATAGAGGTCTTCGTCACCAAGCTTGAAGAGTTTCACCTTCTCCTGCCGGTGCACCACTTTGTGTTTGTGGATCACCACTGCCTGATTATAAAAATGTTCATCCTCCTCAAGCAGCAGTGTCAACACAAGAATCTGCTCATCGATCTCCTGCTTGAGTATTTTCAGTGCCTTGGCGGAAAACTTTGCCGCGGTGGCAAGATGCTCATAGTCGTACGCTGTCAAAAAAACTTCCGGTGCGACAATGAGCCGGCTTTCAGAATGGCTGCGGATCATCTCCAGCAGCTTTTCGAGGTTGGTCTGGTAACGTTTTTCTGACGGCAGCTGCAAGGAGAGGGCAGCCATCGGTTTGCGTCTATGCAGCATACATTCTCTTTTTAAAAGTCATCCAGGTCAATGCTGCCCTTGGAGTAGTTGGTCACATTGCCTTCAAAAAAGTTGGTCTTCTGGTCGTTAAATTTGGAGAAGTTGTCCACCCATTTGATAGGGTGTTCCACATTGTAAAGTTTTTCAAACCCTACCGCATGCAGACGCTGGTCGGCAAGATATTTGATATATTGTTCAATAATCTCGTCCGTCAAGCCCAAAATCTGCCCCTGGGTAATATAGGCACCCCATTCACTCTCCAACTTCACAGCCGAACGGAACATCTCGTATACCTCATCGATCAGCTCTTTGGTAAAGAGCTCCGGACGCTCACGTTTTGTGGTATTGATCATATTCTGGAAGATCAGCAGATGGGTTACCTCATCCCGCTGAATAAAGCGTATCATCTGCGCAGAACCGAGCATTTTGTCCGCACGGGCAAGCGTGTAAAGGTAGGTAAATCCGCTGTAAAAGTAAATACCTTCAAGAATCTGGTTGGCGAACATCGCTTTGACAATGTTCGTATCGGTAGGATCTGCCGAGAGATCCTCATAGACTTTGGCAATGGCATCGTTTTTATGCTTGAGTTTCATATCACGGCGCCACAATTCATAAATTTCATCCGTGTTGGTAGAGATGGAGTCTACCATTACCGCGTAACTTTGTGAATGCAGTGCCTCTTCAAATGCCTGACGCACCAGAATAAGGTTTACCTCCGGTGCGGTAATGAACGGATTGAGGTTATCGATGATATTGTTGGTTTGCAGAGAATCCATAAAGATCAGCTGTGCAAGCACCTTGTCATACGCCTGCTTTTCTGCATCGGTAAGGTGTTTGTAGTCGTTGACATCGCGTGTCATGTCAACCTCTTTGGGAAACCATGTATTATTGAGCATCATCTCCCACAGATTGTACGCCCACTGGTACTTGATGTCGTTGAGTTCGAAGATCCCTGTCGGATTCCCGCCAAAGATCTTCCGCTCGTTGGTCTTCTCTTCCGATTCCGGATTGTATATCTTTTTGCGTATCATGTCTGCTCCCGCCTTCTGTGAGTTTATGACCGTATCAACCGCCCGCCACCCTGTTGACAAACGAAGCATTTAGCATATTGCACGGCCTGTTTTTGAAATTATTATACACATCTATGCTGATTTTTAGCTACACTCCCAGTATGAAATCTATAGAAGCGACCAAACTCGCCCAACTGCTGCAGATCATCCCTGACCATCCGATGATACGCATTGTACATTTTACCGACAGCGGAGAGACACTGCCGGAGATTTTGAGCGATTTTACAGCCCCAAAAGGCTATGAATACCAGATCAATGCACTGGATACAGCATACTTCGACATGCTCCGGCAGCACTTCCGGAGTGCCCCGCATGTCAAGCTTGTTAACTTCACGCTCACCAGACCCCGCTATATGATCCAGGGCAAGCTCTACGAC
>WGDG01000136.1 GCA_015493425.1 Sulfurovum sp. | reverse complement strand
CGCCAGTGCCAGTACACCGGTAAGGTTGAGTCCCTCATCCAGTGCGATCATCGCTCCGGTAATGCTGAAGGAGATGAGCCCTATGGAGTCACTGAGGATGAAAAAAGGACGGTTCTCTATGGAGTCACGCTTGTGAAAACGAAAAAAGATTAAAAGTGTCATGACCCCCAATATCATAACAGCGGGTACATTGCTGCTGAAAGCGTAAGGTGTACGGTCAGCAATGACATCACGGATTATCCCGCCGCCAAAGGCAGTAAGAAAGACAGAGATAAGAACACCCAGAAAATCGAGCCGGCTGCGCACACCGACAAAAAAGCCGGAAATGGCAAATGCAACAATACCGATATATTCAGCCACTTCGAACATCCGTTCTCCTTTTTAGGATAAATTATACTAAAATACACTTCATGAAATCGCAAGCAAAACCCAAAAAGATCCTCTTCGTCTGTCTTGGAAACATCTGCCGCAGTCCCCTTGCAGAAGGCATCGCCCAGGCACACCTTGCCAAAAAGGGCTTGGCATGGCTGGCTGATTCGGCAGGTACAAGCGGTTGGCACGAGGGGGAAGCACCCTGCGAAAACGCCATCAAAGTTGCAAAATCGCATGGTGTGGAGATCAGCCATCAGCGTTCACGACCTGTATGCGAAGCGGATAAAAATGCACAAGACTACATCATCGCTCTTGACAGAAAGAACCTTGCCGACCTCAAGGCACAGGGCTTCTGTAATGTTCATCTGCTTGGAAATTTCGGCGGGTTTGGGGGAGAAGATGTGCCCGATCCCTACTACTTCCCCGGCTTCGAAGGATTTGAAAAGGTATACAGCATGATCGAAACCTGCGTTCATGACTTCATTGAAAAGGTAGAAAATGGAAGCCTCTGACTACTGTACTATAACAACCACCACTGACAACGACGAGAATGTAGAACTGATCACCCAGACTCTGCTGCAGGAAGAGCTTGCTGCATGCATACAAAAAAGCCCCATTGAGAGTTCTTACCGTTGGAAAGGGAAGATCATCACCTCCCGCGAAATCCGTATGGACATTAAGACCAAAGTCTCACTCTACCTGCAGGTCAAGGAAACTATCGAGCGTCTGCACACTTACGAAGTACCCGAAATTATGATGAAACGTTTCGATGATGCCAAATTCGACTATCTGCACTGGATCGACGATGTCACAAAAAAAGACCCTGTCATCGAGTGTGCCAGCGAAGAGGTGTGGCAGTAGTTCTTACTCTGCCAGTATGTCAAGCATGTCGTAAAACTCCTCCGGTGAAACATAACCATAAATCGTGTCCCCCTTCAGACGCTCCCCATGGCTGTCGAAAAAGAGGATGGTCGGCGTCCCAAAGACTTTGAACCGGCGCTTGAGTACCATACTCTTTGCATCAGAGTGGTTGGTGATATTGACACGCACGGCCACAAACTTTTCATTCAGAATCTTTCTGACACGCCAATCTTTCAGTGTTGTTGCTTTCATCTTTTTACATACACTACAGGTATCACTGTAAAAGTAGACAACAAGCGGTCTGCCCATTTTCTGTGCTTTTTTCTCTGCTGCCTTGAAAGCGCTTATATCAGAGACCAGTTCAAACGGCAGCGTTTGCGGTACACTCCTTCCGCCTGCAACCACAACGGGCTCACCTTTTAACGGCTGCCACATATCTTCCGCTCCTTTTGCAGCTCCCACAAGTAAAATAACACCCCACACCAGCAACACAACACCAAGTACCTTGCGCAGATAGGCAGTGCCTGATGCAGGCTGCGGCAGCGGTTCAAGTGCATTGAGATAGATACCAAGAGCAATGGCAAAAATCCCCCAGACGAGTAGTTCGGAGACGAGGTTGAGCTCATTGAAGAGATAGATCGCCACGGCAAGCAGAAGGACACCAAAGAAGTGTTTGACGCTGTTTGTCCATCCGCCTGCTTTAGGAATGAGACTACCGGCACCCACCCCTGCAACAATAAGCGGTACACCCATACCGAGTGCCAGTGAAAACATTGTCAATGCACCAAGACCGGCATCCTGCGTGGCAATAGCCACACTCAGAAACGAAATGAGAACAGGGGAAACACAGGCGCCCAGAATGAGTGCCGAAACCGCCCCAAGCGCAAAGACCATTACGAACGAACTCCCCTTGAGTTTTCGGGATTCCACATCGAGTTTTGACTGTAAAAAAGCCGGTAGTTGGATAGTATACACACCGAACATCGCCAGTGCCATCAGGACAAATATTATACTCATTACACCTATAGCCCAGACATTTTGAAAGTACGACTGCAGCTGTTCTCCAGTCGCACCTGCAAGCGCCCCCATTACGGTGTAGGTCGCCGCCGTACCCAATACATAGGCAAGCGAAAGCCGGAAGGCTCTGAGTTTTGTCAGGTTTTCCCCCTGACCCGCGATGATACCCGAGACAATCGGTACCATTGGCAGCACACAGGGTGTGAAGGTCAGCAGCAACCCCGCACCAAACGCGCCTGCCATCACACCAAAAATACTTTGTGTCATAGGAGTTGCATCTGCCCCAAAGAGTGCAGCGGTGAAGCATATTGTCCATAACACTATTGCAAACTGTCGCATAGATAACCTCTCTTTTTCTGACAGTCTATGCAAACAGTGTGCATTCAGTGTGCAACAAGCCTACAAAAGTCCTTTGAGTACCTCAAGGTAGGTCTGAATATATTTCTCTTTCTCCTTACGCCGATATTGCATTACCCATCTTGGATGCGGCAGTACCTCTATCCTATCGAAGAAGTTATAGCGTATATTGAGTGCTTTGAGATAGGCAAGGTTTTTGCCCTGACCCACCGTAGCGATGTGTCGGCTGACGTTGGGGTAAGCTATCTGCTTTTTAATGCTCTCGACGATCAATGGTTCAAAATACTCAAGCGTCTTTTTGTCATCATAATAGTTGTAGTTTTTACCGTTGCGCAGCAGGCCGAAAGGCAGCACCGTCGTAAAGAGAAAGTCACCGTAAAAGGCTTCGGGCCCGCCATAGGCATCGACCACTTCACAGATGAAGTTGGCACTGAGCTCGCTACGCTTCTCAAGCGCATTTGCGATACCGCACTTCTCCTCCATCAAAATCGGGTCGGTAAAGCCCACACCCGTCAGCCCTGCACCATGCCTGCCGGGATTGATGCCAAAAAGCAGCCTGCGTGGTCTGGTATCATCATAGTATTTACGGTAAAAAGTCTCCATCACCCTTCGGGTTTCGGGAATGTCATAAGGGTAGATAATTTCTACTCCATTTGGTGGAGAGAAGTTTTTTGGGAGGGAAAAGTAAAAGTCTAAGATCTGTTCACTGAGTTTCATGAGAACATTTTAACATAGAGTATGAATGGAAGCACTTACACCTCCTCCATCTTGTTTTTCCAGTAATTGATCCACGTTTGTCGCAGATCATGCGGGTCGACATTACGATATTTCGGTGGAAGGTTACGTCTGAGTTTAATGTGAAACTTCTTTGTCAGATTTTCGTTTTTCATAATACACACAAAGCCGTTTGCACCCTGCTGATGGCAGCCGTAGACAGTAAAGGCATCCACATCGAGCCCCTGTTTTTTAAGCTGGTCTATATTGTCTTGAAGCAGCGCTTCGAAAATACGCTCCTGGTTTTCGGGTGTGCGCCACTGTGAAACAGGAATGTTGAGTTTTTTAGCGTAAAACTTGCCGGGCGAGGGGAGTATCTGATACTTCCCGTACGCACCCGTTTTTTTATTAACTGCCGTATAGCTGGCATTACGGGTCTCTATCTTTACAATCTTCTCTTTAATCTCATCAAGCGAAGGATCGCCACAACCACTCAAAACTATCATAAAAAGTACTCCCGCACAGAGTGTCAAATACTTTTTCATCCAGTGCTACTCCCTTGTGGTACTAAACAATTGCCAAAAAGCAACTAATTATTGTTCACATTATATCACGTATCAAACCACTTGTGAATAGTACTTGACAAACTTTTTTATCTATAGATTGATAATAAATATTATCGCCAAAATTTTGTTACAATAACGAAAGTCACACAAGGAGAAACAATGCGATATCTGCTTTTTATACTCATATTCGTTACTACAGTCATTGATGCAAATGATACGCCAACGCGTCTACCACTTGAAAATTCTGCCGATATCCAAGATGCGGTTTTTGTCGATACTGCAATGTGGGCTCTTAGCGAAAAGGTCTCACAGTGTATGGAGGCAAAGAAACTCTCTTACACCAAATGTATCTGCTTGCACCCTAAAAGCCTGCACACACTTCAAATGAGAGTCAAACAGATCGTACAAAAACATCCCTCTTGGAGAGAGAAAACACTGGTCTATACCTACAAGCACTCAGGACACAATACAAACATATCGGCGATCATACATGAATTTTCAGATGAAAAAATGTGCAGAGGCAAATAATATGAAACCAGGATATCCTTACGATAGATACCTGATACTGTCTACACTATGAAACGAAACAGGCTTAACCATTTCGCAGACGCTATCATCGGTATATTGAACGGTTGGCGGCTCATTATGGACACCGGAACATTCGAAAAATATGGCAGCGGTGTTTATGAAATCGATCTTTTGCACGAAACTGTGACATTTAATGGGAAAAAGACAAAAATATTTTCCGTATTTTCCTACCTCTTTGAGTGGTTTGAAAGGGAAACGAAAGACAACACCAACCCCGAAGCCGTGCTTACTGTTGCCAAAGTGGTCTTTACAGTAGGAGAAAAGTCTGAAAGCGATCCCTGCTATTTGGAATACGGAGTGTTTGGTATTACACTTTACAAAAAACGCATACAGACCTATGAGCGTGAGACTGAGATAGAGGTCATACTCAAAACGCAGCGTCAAGATTATTCAAAAAAAGGTGAAGGAATTATTTTTTGAGTGACCTCAAGCAAGACTTTTTGGTTAATATCCATCTAATACCGATACCTCCAAATCATCCTCAAAACTCTGCTTTAGTTGAAACATCATGCCGACACTGCCGTGCATCACATTTGCCCAGATATAGCGTTTACCCGCCTCTATCGTCTCAGCGGGGCGTTTCTCGTCATCGACATACATTTTCAGTTGAAATCCAAGCACTTCGGTATAGAATGCTACACTCGTTACTACATCTTCAACTGCCAGATTTGGGGGTTAGTTGTTTCATATTTCTTCCTTTG